>JAHEYE010000042.1 GCA_023251695.1 Sphingobacteriaceae bacterium
AGGCTCAATATTTGGCGGTTTATAATATTCATTCGGTGACCAACATTATATATTACATTTTAATAAGCATAGGATTTTGGAAAGCAGCGCGGGTATAAATGTAGTCACCATTATTGTATTGGGGAGCCTTGGCATGCTTACCCTGGTTTCATTTATTATTCTGTTTGTGGTTTTTTACCAGAAAAAAATGCTGCAACACATGAATCAGCTGAAAGAAAATGAAACGAAATATCAAAAAAAATTATTGGAAGCTTCTATGGAAGTTGCCGAATTGGAGAGAAAGAAGATTGCGGGTAACATACACGATGATGTTGGCATCATCCTGAATGTGATTAAACTAAATCTCTCCAAAATAAAAAGAAACAAAGGCGATGAAGCTTTAACGGATGAATTACTGCAAACCAACTCCTCCATGTTGGAGGATGCCATAGTTACGTTAAGATCCATTTCGCATGACTTAATGCCACAAGCACTCATAAGGCTTGGTTTTATTAAAGGCATAAATGAACTTTGTAATCAGATTAATATTGCAGGCACGCAAAAAATTGTTCTTGTAAAAGACATTGAAGAAATAAGCGCGCTCAATAAAAAAACAGAAATACAGTTGTACCGACTCATCAAAGAAGTTCTGAATAATATTATAAAGCATTCCGCAGCATCCGAAATAGAAGTAAAAGTTTCCGTGTCAAATAACATTCTCGTAACGGTTATTTCACATACCGGGAAAGGAATAACGAATGAAGAAGTTACTGATTTGATTAATTCAGGAAAAGGAATTGGTTTACATAGCATCTACAGTCGTGGACAACTAACTAATTCTAAAATTGATTATTTACTAACCAATAACAATTACAGGGTAAAAATAGAAACCCCATTACTATGAGTGCAAAAGAAAAGATTAATATTTGTGTAGTTGATGATCAACAACTCTTCCGCCAAGGTTTGATTTCACTGCTAAAAGAAAATAAGCAATTCAATATCCTGTTTGAAGCCGGTAATGGTCAGGAGTTGTTTGATACACTGAAAACAAAAAGCACTTTACCCGATGTTATTCTTCTTGATATAGAAATGCCGGTGCTCGACGGCGTTGAGACAACCATACGCTTAAAAACAAAATATCCTGAAATAAAAATTATCATTTTAACAATGCATGATGAAGAGGAAATGATAGTGCACTTAATAGAGAAAGGTGCGCACGGCTTTCTTCCAAAGAATGAGGATATAGAACATGTTGTTGATGCCATTTACGCAGTTCACCAAAACGGATACTTTTTTAACGACCGTATATCAAAAGCAATGGTAAAAGGACTTCTTAATTCGAAAAAAATAAAACCAAACTTTAATGATGCAGATCTGAATGAAAGGGAATTAGAAATCCTGCGTTTGTTGTGCAAAGAACATACCAGCCCTGAAATAGGTGAAAAAATGCATTTGAGCACCAAAACCATCGACAACTACCGTTTAAGTCTGATTAAAAAATTAGGTGTAAAAAACAGTATTGGCCTTGTGATGTATGCTGTTAAGAAAGGACTGGTTTAATTATTTTGCTGTTACCTTAAACTCGGTTCTTCGGTTCTTAGCTTTGTTTTCAGGTGTATCATTAGGCACCTTTGGTTTTGTTTCGGCATAACCTTTAAAACTTAAACGCGTAGCCGGAATTTTTCCGTTGGTCATTACATAGTCATAAACAGATTTAGCACGATTGGTGCTTAACGTTTTATTCCATTCCTTTTTTCCGCTGTTATCGGTGTGTCCTCCTAATTCAATTTTTACCCCGGGATTTTTATTTAAAAAGAAAATTAATTTATCAAGTTCGGCTTTACTTTCAGGTTTCAATTCCCATTTGTCTACATCAAAAAAAACATTTTTTAATTCAACAGTGCTTCCGGTATCAATCGGCTGTAATGGAATATCTAATAAAAAAGGCTTCGTAAAATCCGCTTCTTTTCCTTTTAACGAAAAGTTATCGCTATAAAATAAATAGCCGTCTTTCGCTACGTTCACAATGTAATTTTTGTTTCCTGTTATTGTTACTAAAAACTGACCGGCTTTATCCGAATAAGATTCAGTAATACTTTGCTGTGTATCCAAATCAATTAATTCAAATTTTGCTGAAACAGGCTCTTTTGTTTTAGCATCATAGGTTTTCCCCTTTACATAAGTTAATTTTTCAGGCCTGACATCTTCAGGTAAATCAAACTCATAAATATCCAAACCACCGTAACCTCCTGTTTTATCGCTGGCAAAATAAGCCAATTTACCACCCGGATCAACCAACAAACTATTTTCGTTAGCATAAGTATTTATTGGGTAACCTAAATTAATGGCTTCTCCCCATGAACCATCTGCCTGCCTTTTACTCATGTAAATATCCAAACCCCCCATTCCCGGGTGACCAGCACTACTGAAGTACAATGTTTGATTATCGGGATGTATAAATACAGACTCTTCCTGATCATCCGTATTTATCTTATTACTTAATTTAACCGGTGTACCAAATTTTCCATCCGCGCCAATCACACTCATATAAATATCCTGTTCTTTTATATTGCCCCGACTTAATAAACCACGAACAAAATAAAGCGTCTTACCGTCACTCGAAAAAGAAGGTTGGGTTTCCCAATTTGCTGTATTTACAGTCGGACCGATGTTCACAGGCCTTGTCCATTTACCATCTTTCTTCTGCGAATAAAAAATATCACAGCTACCATAACCTTTTCTGTCGGGACTCCCATAATCTCCGCTCATTTCCATGCAGGAGGCAAAAAACATATAATTACCATCGGCAGAAATACTAGGTGCTCCTTCATTACCGGAAGTATTCACGCCAAACATTGGCATTGCATCCTTCCATTCGTTTCCTTCTTTTTTGCTCAAATAAAAATCCTCGTTCCGTTGCTGCTCACTCAAAACTATTTCGCGTGTAAACAAAAATTGTCGGCCATCGGCTGTGATAGAAGGGAAATACTCATTATAATTTGTATTTACACCTGCACCCATGTTTATGAGTTTGTAGGGTTTTGGACTTTTTACTGCCTTCGCGCCGAACTGTGCATTTTTAATTTCCTTTGCTGCTGCCTCTTTCATTCCTGGATTTATCCGCTCTGATTTTGAAAGTTGTTCATAGGATTTAACTGCCTCGTCATATCTTCCAACTGCCATATAAGCATTGGCGAGGTAATATATATTTTGCGGATAAAATTTCACGTTAATAGCTACTGCTTTCTCAAAATGTGGAATTGCTTCTGCAGAACGTCTATGTTCCATGAGTAAAAATGCAATGGCCGAATGGGCCTCAACAAAATTATTATCTTCTTTCAGCGCTTTGCTAAGATATTCTTCGGCCTCTTTATCATTCCGCACCTCGTAATTTTTCTTTCCCTCTTCATAAAATTTAATTGCCTTTTTATTTTGTGAAGTGTATGTGCCCGGTGGCAAACTACCTTGTGAATGGAATTGATTTGTTATAACGAGAAAAAGGAAAATGAAGAAAGTTGTTTTCAATGCGTTACTAGTTTCTTGTTTCTTGTTGGTAAGAATGTTTATTTTATTTAAGATAAGTACCATTTACTAATTTTTAAACCCGAAACTCGAAACCAGAAATATCAAACTACTCAATCCCCAGCCATGCTCTACGCGCCGTCACTTCTTTATCGGTTGGTTCTTTTATAATATCAATAACATTTTCTTCCATTATCTTTACCTTTTTCACTTTTCCCTTTAAGGACTTTAACTTAAAGTTTCCTCTCTTATCCTTGCGATAAACTTCAACAACCAGCTTATCGCCTACTTTTGATTTTGAAATAAAATCTGTAACGACTTCCTGTGCGTTTTCAATGGTGAGCAAGCGGTTATTGAACGAATATAATTCATCACCTACTTTATACTTAAACTGTTTTCCAAAATCATCCACACTTAATACATCTGTAACAGTTAACCGTTTTGTTTCCTCGCTATAGCCAATACCAAATCCGCCCAGGGTGATGGTTTCAGTTTCGCGTTTTTTAATTAAATCCAGACCCACTAATTTAAACACTTCAACCATAGGCAATGGTTTTGCGCCGGCCACATAATCATTCAAAAACTTCCGGGCTTCCGGAACGGTCAGCTTCTCTATATCATCAAACAAATCCTTATCCTTAAACGAAACATTCTTGCCGTATTTTTTAGCGAGATCACGCATTAAATCCTGAGTTCCGTAAGTTCCATTGCTATAATAACGCAGAATAATATCGAGGCACATACTTATTACTGCACCCTTTTCGTAAACATTATTGTATTGCTTATGATAATGAGGTGTCAACACATTTTTACTCATGTATGTGAAAGGAACCGTGTCGTTATACTCCGTGAGTGAATTATTATATTTTTCCATCATCACCTGGAAAAAATAGTCGTAACCGATTAAATGGGCTTTTACCTGTGCGTGATGTGCTGCGTATTCGGTTAAACCTTCATACATCCATAAATGCTCGCTCATCACCGGATTATTAAAATCGAAATTCCCGATTTCTTCTGCATGTATGTTAAGAGGTGTTACAATATGAAAAAATTCATGTGCACATACATCGTTTATGGTTTGTGAGATAGACAAAGTATCCATTTCAGGCAGAACATACATGGAAGAATAGGAATGTTCCAAGGCTCCCGAAGAATTCGACAAAGTACCTTTATCGGTGAAATAAAACAGAAAAGCGTACTTATCTACAGGCAACTTTCCATTCAGGTAATCTTTCTGTGCATCCAAAAGTCTTTGCAATTTAGCCGCTGCAAACGCAGAAGTGATAATTTTATTTGGCGAATAAACTGCCACCAAAACTTTAGTATTGGCCACTTGGATAACCGTTGTGTCAGGCATACAATACATTATTGGTGAATCCACCAGATCATGATAATCAAAAACGGAAATAACATCTTTGGTTTCCCCTGTTTTTATATTGCTTAATCCGGTTGAGGGATAAAAGCCTTTCGGTTTATCAAATTCAAGAATAAAATTCCGGTCCGTCATTCCTTTAAAATAACCAAAGAAACAATGGGTATTAAATACAAAGTTTTTAGTGTCTTCAATATTACTTCCGGCCGGTTCAAATACAATTTTCTCTTTTATTTTCGTGTCCCACGAATCTTCAACTTCGTAAGTAATTTTTGCGAGTTGATTTGCCGGTGAGAATTTATAGGTATCGTCACTTACCTTAGTCACGGTAATATTAGCTCCGTTTTTACCAAAAGCTTTTACCCCGTTTACAAAGCGGCCAAAATTATAAACTTCATAAGTGCCCGGAACCATTGCAGGGAAATTAAACATCGCTTCGTTTTCAGAAATGTCGGGCGGCGTTAATTCTATAGTTAATTTATCGTCGAGAACTTTATTAAGATTGATGTAATAGTGATAATCCTTATCAGCAAAACAAATTGCAAAGGAAAATAAGAACAAGGTTAAAAAAGACAGACTTCTCATGCAATTATTTGATAAGCAAGTTAAAGTTTTTCCAGCGATATTTTTGCCAAAAAATGATAAATGTAAGCAATGCCATAACAAACCAGGTAATAAATTCAGCTCCCGGGTTTTCGCCTTCTGCAACAAAAATGGCATCTGTTTTTAATACCCCATTTGGCGATGTTATCAATAAGCTTGAAATAAGGTTGTTGGCGCAGTGTATTCCCATAGCTAATTCTAATCCTTCATCTAATAACGTAATGGCGCCCAAAAAGAAACCAAAAATGGCATAATAAGGGAGCATCGTTATCCAGCCATAGATTTTTGCCTCGGGATTCGACATATGAACCAAACCAAAAAGAACAGAGGTGATTGCCAGTGGCAAGATTCCGTTTTTAAATATTTGCGATAATCCCTGAATAAGATAGCCCCTGAAAATAAGTTCTTCAGTACAGGTTTGCACAGGCATTAAAACAACACATACCAGCAAAAGAAAAACAAAATTTACCGGATCGAATTGCACCGAAACTTCATCCTTATTCAGAAAATAAGAAAGTAAAACAGAAATAATCAATAATATCCCCCAAATAGCAAAAGCAAAAAAGAAACGGCCGAACCGCACTTTATCATAAGCTGTAATTACAGAGGTGAGCGTTTTCCTGTGCACACGTTTTATGACAATGAATAGCCCTAAAAAAGCAAACACAAACATGCTGAATAAAAGTGCCAATAAAATATTTTTATTCATGCCTATTTTTTCAGGGTCGAATAATATTTCGGGATTTCCCTGAATATCTGCTAATGTGATTCCGTTATTGGTAGCGGCCGCCATTAAAGGAAAAATCATAAACAATTGGAAAAGAAAATACCCGAACATGGCGGCAACAATTCCCAGTACATACATCCACCAATGGTTTAAGCCGCTTATTAGTCCCGCATTTAAGTACAGATTATTAAATGGCAGCTTTTTTCCGCTAAGAGGCTCGTTGGGTTCCATTGTGCTAATTTAAGTTTTTCAGGCTAATAAATATCATTGCCGCTTTAGAATTCTTAGCTTACTTTTGTTGAAATATGAAACGCTTATTCTTTCTTTTCGCTTTCCCTTTTTGCTTTTCATGCGGCAATTCTGAACTGGAGTTAAAGGAACCTTATAACGAAGCTACATTGGGTGAATTGCTGTTTTTCGACCCCATTTTATCGGCCGATAGCAGCGTTTCATGTGCATCGTGTCATAAACCTGAGTTTGCTTTTTCGGATAATACTCCCATTAGTAAAGGTGTTGGTGGAAAAAAAGGTAAACGTAATACACCAAGTGCAATGAATCAAAGTTCACGTAATTTTCAGTTCTGGGATGGCAGAAATGAAACATTAGAAGAGCAAGCTTTGGGTCCGATTGAAAATCCAGCTGAAATGAATTTACCCGTAAGTGTACTGATTAATCGTTTATACCGTCACAAACAATACCTTTATTTTTTTGATAAGATTTTTAACGAAAAACCAAATCGCAGGAATATAGCAGCCTCACTTGCCGCTTACGAACGCACACTCGAAACCGACGATACGCCCTTTGATGATTACATGCAGGAAAACGATACAGCAGGATTTGGAAAATCAGAACAACGCGGACAAGATATCTTTAATGATAAAGGCAAATGTTTTGATTGTCATTTTGGTCCGGATTTTACCGGTGATCAATTCCGTAATATTGGCCTGTTTAATGGGAAAGATTTAAACGACAGCGGAAGATTTATTGTGACAAGAAAACGGAGTGACCTTGGGAAATTTAAAACCCCCGGTTTACGCAACATATCGGTTACCGGACCCTATATGCACAATGGCATGCATAAAACACTGCGGGAGGTAATAGACTATTACGATGAACCTGATAAATTTATTAGTAATAGTGTGAACAGGGACAGTTTACTGATTAAACCTTTGAACTTAACTGAAGTCGAAAAGAAAGACCTGGAGAATTTTTTGTTGAGCCTTACTGACCGGCGCTTTTCAAAAAAACAGGATAACAAAAGAGAAAAGTAACAAACTGTAATACGACAAAAACAAGGTAATCCCTCGTTCTGTTTTGATCTTAATTACAAATATTTATGTAAAATATTCGTTATTTTTTTCTTAAATTTAGGTCTTATTTAAATAAGAAGAAATGAATTTTGGGAGGTTTTTTATTACAGGTTCTTTACTTTATGCCGCAACGGCAGACGCTCAATGGACATCAAATACTGTATTAAATACATCGGTTGCTATTGTACCAAAATCACAACAAAACACACAATGCATTTCGGACACCAAAAATGGAATCATTATTGGATGGGATGATAACAGGAATAATCTCACTAATTCGACCGACATATTTGTACAACGTTTAAATTCAGATGGCATTGCTAAATGGGTAGCAAACGGCGTTGCTGTTTGTACCAGTACCGGAACCCAGCGTTCGGTTAGCATTTGCGAAGGTGGAAACGGAAGTGTTATTTTAACCTGGGAAGACAACCGCTCCGGTAATTATGATATTTATGCACAAAAAATAGATTCCAATGGTGTAGCTCAATGGACACCTGACGGTGTTGTTATAACTAACGCTTTGACGAATCAGAAAAGTCCGAAAATGGTTGATGATAATGCCGGAGGTGCCATTATTGTATGGGAGGATTCGGTGAATTTTTACTTCGATATTTATGCGCAATATATCAATGCAGCAGGGAGCGTTGTTTGGACAGCTAATGGAATACCTATTTGTAATGCGCCTAATCTTCAAAACAATCCGAAAATAGATGATAACGGTTTTGGTGGCGCTATTATTACCTGGCAGGATAAACGTACGAACATTGATTACGATATTTATGCGCAAAATGTTAACTCGGCCGGTACTTTGCTTTGGACAACTAACGGCGTTCAGGTATGTAGTACATCCGGTACTCAAAGTAATCCGCATATTGAACCTGATGGCTTTGGAGGGGCTGTAATCGCATGGACTGATAAACGTAATGTTTTGGATTATGATATTTATGCCCAGCGTCTTGATGGCTTTGGAGTTCCACAATGGACGCCAAATGGGATGGCTGTTTGTAACGCTATTAATAATCAGAGCGGCTTAGATATAAAATATCTGGGTAGCAATGGCGTTGCTATGTCCTGGAAAGACCTGCGTACAGGTTCATTCGATGTTTATTCACAAATCATTTCTCTCTCCGGTGTAGCAGTAATGACTACAAATGGCTCTAAGATTTCGAATGGCATCCGTTCTTTGAATCCTAACAACATGGCTGACGGAAACGGAGGCTATATTGTAGCCTGGGAGGATTCAAGCGCCCTTGGCTTCGATATTAAATCGCAGAAAATAAATTCGACCGGCTTAATAAAATGGCCAAGCGGCGGAATTACCGTAAGCGATGCAGTGAACGACCAGGTAAGTGTTGCACAGGTGTATGATGGTAAAGGCGGTGCAATTTACATTTGGGAAGATAAAAGAAACACAATCGATTACGATGTTTTTGCCCAAGAAATTGACAGCACAGGGATGGTTGGAATTACTGAATATAAAAACCCCGAAGGAGTTCTGAATTTTTATCCGAATCCTAGCACAGGAATTGTTCAAATAAAAATTGCTTCGAAAAATATTCCTGATCAACTCAATATTTCGGTATTTGATTTCCTTGGTAATTTGGTATTAAGTCAAAGTTTAAAAGGCGCAGAAACAATATCTTTTAACTTAAGTGGAAAATTAAATGCCGGACTTTATTTTTATACCATTACCAATAATGAGAACCAAAAGAATTATTGCGGTAAATTTATTTTTGAAAACTAATATGAGAGCTATTGCATTACTTTTACTCTGTGTTTTTTACTTAGGTATTCATGCCCAGAGTAAAAAAGAAGTAAAGAACAATAAAATAAAATCTTCCTATATTACCATCACCGAAAACGGGAAGACAATTTACGAAAACAAAAAAACTTTTGATGCCAAAGGAAACATAATTGAATTAACCGATTATACCAAAGAAGGCGCTGTTAAGGAAATACACAAAACAAAATACAATTCGGAAGGTGATGAGACCGAAGACGAACAGTATGATGCCGATAATAAATTAGTAGAGAAAAAAATAACCAATTACAACCGGCTAAATGAAAAGACGGAGGAAATATTTTATGACGCATCCGGCAAAATAATCAAAAAAAATTCTTATGTTTATGATAAACAAGGCTTAAGGACCGAACGTAAAACAACCGACGCCGAAGGTAAAGTGATTGCGGTTAAAAAAAATAATTACATTAAATAGTGCAGAAAAATATCCAGGACATACTTAACACTTACCAGTCCATTTCGCTAGACGAAATGGACAATGTGAAACTGATGGACCGCATGGATACTAAATACACTTTTCACATTAGTCAGCTTGAGCAAATACTTCCAATGGTAATTGATAAGTACCGTGTTTTAGAAATTAACGGCAAGCGCGTGAGTGATTACAAAACATTATATTACGATACCACCGATTTTGAACTGTATCATAAACATCATAGCGGAAAACTAAACCGTTACAAAGTCAGACACCGCACTTATGTTGATTCGAACGTGGGTTATCTTGAAGTGAAATTTAAAAATAATAAAGGCCGTACTTTAAAAGAGCGGATCAAAAAGAAAGAAGTTCTTTTTAGCTGGCCTGATGATGCCAAACAATTTCTATCCAAAAAAACGCCTTACGAACCAAATACATTAATCCCTACCCTTTGGGTCAATTATTCGCGCATAACGTTAGTAAATAAACTAAGCAAAGAGAGATTAACAATTGATCTCAATCTTGAATTTAAAAAAGATGCAGTTGAAAAAAAATTGCACCAAATGGTTATTGCCGAAGTGAAACAGCAAAAATCACAAAGTTCCCCTTTTATACATACTATGAAAAAATTACACATCAGGATTGGGTCCATCAGTAAATACTGCATGGCCGTTGCCTACACCAGTCCGGATGTAAAAACCAATCAGTTCAAAGAAAAACTATTATCCATTAAAAAAATCCTGAATTATGTTCCTTCTGCAAATTGCTAATGAAGAGGTTTCAAAACCCGAAACCATTGTTGCCGTTAAAGATTTTATCACCCGTTTTGGTGGACGTTTGATTATTGATTTATTATCGGTGTACGTATTAATACGTTTTGTGTATTTTAGAATATACAAACACCGCGAGCTTTTCTTCACTTATTTTATTTTTAACCTCATCATTTTCCTGATGTGTTTTTTCCTCAACAAGGTAAAACTCAGTATGGGAGCAGCCTTCGGTTTATTTGCAGTATTCGGCATGTTGCGCTATCGAACCGAAGACCTCAGCATTAAAGACATGACCTATCTGTTTTTAGTGATTGCTATCGGTTTAATGACAGCTGTGATAAAACTTGAAGACATTGAATACTATTACGAATTTGTTTTCATCGCCTGCTCAAATGGATTTATTGTTTTACTGACTTACCTATTAGAAAGTAATTTACTCATGAAGAAAGAGGCAGCCAGACAAATCATTTATGAAAACATTGAATTAATTAAACCCGAGAGAAGAGCTGAGCTTATAGCCGATATAGAAGCCCGGATTGGTGTTAAAGTAAACCGGATTTTAATAACAAAAATTGATTTTTTGAAAGATGTGGCCCTAATTAAGGTTTATTATTTCGAAGACTAAGTTACTTTGTTATAACCAATTTTCTCGTAGCACTGGCGCTTCTCATAAAATAAATCCCGGCTTCCCAGTTCCGCGTGTTCACAGTAAGACTTCCGTTATATGAGGATTTGTAAATGATTTCGCCAATCATGTTAAATACCTCAAGTGTTTCACTTTTCATTAGGCTATTTTTCACAATAAAATAATCGCTGGCCGGATTTGGATAAATCCTGAACATATTTCCATCCCTGGCTAATTCATTAACCCCAACCGAACAATTTGTTGCTTTAAATGTTGTAGAAGCAGCGAGACTGAATGTTCCAATTCCATCTGGACATCTGGCGAACGACTTATTGGCAATTTGTGGTCCGAAACTAATACTATCTAAAATTGCACCGGTTACATTACTTACTATTAATTGTTCCCCGCCGGCCGACAATTTAAAATTACTGTGAACATAGGTTGCAGTTGATGGATTCTCATCGGCCCAAATTATTAAATAATCGTTTGGCTGTATAATGGTGCCCGCCGGAAACTGAAATTTATTCGGCATTGAAAAATTATCGCTAAGGAATGACCCCGACAGATCCAAAGGATAAGATGCGGCATTATACAATTCGATCCAATCCTGAAATTGAGAAGACTCATTCATAGCATCGGTTGAATTATCAGCCAGAAATTCGTTTATAAATATCTGACCGGATGCAGGGCTTCCTACGGCATTAATTAAATAATAATCATGTTCTGCACGTTGCGGTGAAAACATTCCAGCATTACTATTATCCGCATAAACAAAATACTGAACCTGTAAACTGCTCACAGGAACGGAGACTCCATATTTTCCATCAGCTGCAGCGCCGTCACCGTTTAACCCATCATCATACATTTGCACCCTGATAAATCTTGCGGTTTTAGAATAACGATAACCAACATATGCTGCGGAAGCATTGGTAATGTCAGCCGTAATAAAAATATTTGCTGCTACGGTAGGATTAGAATTAGAGGGCAAAATATTTGTAATAGTTGGTGCTACCTGCGTAAACTCAGGAGTAGAATTTAAATAAGCTAACCTGGCATTCATAAACGTGAAAATTCCGGGAACTGTTTTAGTACCTACGGCCACGGTGCTTGTCAAATTTGCCTGAAATTGCGCATAAGTCCCGAACTTATAAGGATCAGAAAGAACCGCAGTATCCACTATGCTTTGCAAAAACTGAGCATAAACAGAATAGGTTCCACTGGCTATATTTTCATTCATCAGCGTTTTCAGATGTGCAATATACATTCGCTTATACATTGGCACAGCTAATATATTTTTCACCAGTGGCCACATCGAATCATTCGCGTGAACTACAGGCGACAAGTTTTGCATTTGCGCGATGGTAAGCGATGGACCAAAATCAATTTTGCTGAAAATTCCGATTCCACCATTTAAATCCCAGATAATTGGATTGAAACGCTTATTATCATCGCGATAAATATAATAGTTATGCGTACTGTTTCCCAGATAACTATCCAGTGTTACAAATGCATTGGTATAGGCGAGCCACCACAATGTGCGGTCAACATCAAGGTTATTTTCTATAGCATTAATATTATTTGCCAAAGTATCACACAACTGCATTAGTTTGGTCCAACCATAATTAGATTTTAAAGTGTATGGATTATAGTATGAGGTGCTATCGTTACCTTTATACCGCAGGTTGCATCCGCCATTATCGGCAAAAACAAAAACACCGTTATCAGCCGAAAAACGACTTTGGAGAAAAGTCTTTGTAACGGCTTCTACATTTGTGTAAACGCCCATGTACTGTCCGTTTATTATTACCTGGGCATAATTAGCCACGGGTGCTTCAGCGTAATTCTGAAAAATTCCATATAACATTGTTTCTCTTACAAAAGAAGGTTCGTGGTACCCGTTACTTAATTTAATGTCTTTAATCCCCTCATAATCCTGAACTTTAAAATGATCTAGTTCAATGTGCAAAGGATTTTTCAGATTACTTGGGTTGTAAGAGCTATTTCCTTTGTATTTAACTCCAGCGCTATCAAACTGCACACCATTTATTTTTACCCACTTGGAAAGCGTGTAACTATCACTCCCCTGTTTTGCGGTATCGAGTATGTAATCCCAGTTCGACTGGACAAAAGAGATCTCAATCCTTTGAATAGTATTGATATCATAAAAGTTCTGCGCATTCACAGAGGTAAGTACACTTGTTGCAATCAGTATGGTTAACCAAAAATTTCTCACTGTGTCTGGATTTAATGATTTATAATTATTTTCTTTACAGAAGAACCGCTCCTTATAATATAAATTCCTGCTTCAAAGTTTTTAACGTTAATGACCGCTGTTCCCTTTAGCACACCGCTATAAACTGTTTCTCCAATCAAATTAAACATCTCCAGCAACTGCGGTTTATTAATTCCGTCTTTAATTATTACATAATCCATAGCAGGATTAGGGTAAACCTGCAATCCGCTTGCGATTTTGTCTAATTCATTCACACCAACCGAACAATTTGTTGCCTTAAATGTTGTTGAAGCCGCAAGGGTAAATGAACCCGTACCATCCGGACAGCGTGCCAAAGATTTATCAGTAATCTGGGGACCGAACGTAATACTATCTAAAACCGCACCTGTACTATTGGTTAAAATTAATTGTTCGCCGCTTGTGGCCAGCTTAAAATTGCAGTGCACATAAGAAGCTGTAGAGACATCTTCATCTGCCCAAACTATCAGGTAATCATTCGGCTGAATTACACTATTGGACGGGAAAGCGAATTTTGTCGGCGCCAATTTATCATCACTCAAAAACAAACCACCCAGATCAAGAGGAATACTTGTGGTATTATAAAACTCAATCCAGTCCTCATTAACCAAATTTTCGTCTTTTGCATCATTTAAATTATCTGCTAAAAATTCATTGATATAAACCTGGCCAACCCCTGCCATTTGAAGAGCTCTTAAAGTATAAAACTCATGTTCTGCCCTCTGCGGCTCGAACATTCCTGCATTATTATTTTCGGCATAAACATAATACTGAGCCGTTGAAGCAGTCATAGTAAAACTTGCTCCAAAAATATTATCAGATGCTACTCCATCATTATGTAAACCATCGTCGTACATTAAAATGCGCGTGAATTTCTGAGTCAAAGCAAACCGGTAACCTAAATAAACTCCATTACTATTCGCGTTTGTTACATTTGCCGTTACAGTAACCGGCGTACTCAACGAAGGTGTTGTTGCAGCGCTTGCTGAAGTAATAGTTGGAGGAACTGCTGATAATTCTGCTACCGAGTTCAAATATGTAACACGTGGTCCCATTAAAACAGATAAACCTGCCGTAGTTCCTACGTTGTTATTTACATTACTTAAAAATTGCGCATAGGTAAAAAACTTATTCGGATCCGATTGTATAGCTGTATCAATCACACTCTGCATCGAAAAAGCAGTTGTTGTATAAGAACCATTTGCGAAATTTTCATTAACTATTGTCCGCATATGCGCCGCATACATCCGTTTCCACATCGGGTCAGGTAACAACTTATATATTAAAGGCCAGTTAGGATCGGTTAAATGAATGAAAGGCGACATGGTTTGTTCACCCGAAAGTGTCAATGCCGGACCGCCACCCGCATTTACAAAATTACCGAAGGCCTCGTTTACGTCCCAGATTACAGGATTAAAACGGCTATTATTATCCTGATAAGCATAATAATTATGCATTGGTGCACCAATGTAACTATCCAGATTTACCAATACATTATCAAAACTCATCATCCATAATGTCCGGTCAACATCCAGAATTTTTTCGATTGCTGAAGTTTTATTATTTAAAGTATCACACAAATTGATCAGGTTTTTCCATCCGGTTGAGGATTTAATAGTATATGAAGTGTAACTGGCGCTATCCGGACCATTATACTTAAGCGGACAATTAAAATTATCCATGAAGAAAAATGAATTGTTTTTAGAATAGAACCTATCATTGACAAAGACTTTAGTTACTGCTTCACAATTGGTATAAACCCCAATGTATGTGCCGTTAATGTAGACCTGACAATAATTAGCCATTGGTGCCGCCATGTATTTATTAGCTATATCATAGGCAAGTGCTTCACGAACCATCGATGGGTCTTTAAACCCGTTACTGAGTTTAATATCTTTATATCCCTGGTAATCCTGACTTTTAATATAATTAAGCTCAATATGCAAAGGGTTCTTACCATTCATCGCATTATACGAACTGTTACCTTTGTATTTTACACCTGCACTATCAAACTGTACACCGTTCACTTTTACCCATTGCGCAACCAGATATCCGTCTTTACCGATTTTCGCAGTATCCATCATGTAATCCCAGTTCGATTGACTGAATTGAATTTCAATTTTCTGAATGGTATTGATATTATAAAATGTTTGTGCGTTAAGTTTTGTATTGATTTGAAAACCAATTACGCAAAGCAACAGAAGTACACTTTTTTTCATCTGAAACGACTTAATGATTTATAACCACTTTTTTCACTGTAGTATTAGAGTATACAAAATAAAGGCCCTCTTCCCAGTTAGACGTTGATATTTCCGTTTGGTTTAAAAACGTTGACTTATAAATAATTTGTCCGAGGGCATTGGTAATTTCGAGTTTTTGGCTTTCCCTGGAACCAACCCTGATAACCAAATAATTATTGGCAGGATTGGGGAAAATATCAACTGAAGCAATTCCTGAATTTAATTCGTTAATACCAATTGTACAATTGGCTAATTTAAAGGTTGGCGTTGTTGCAACCGAAAAAGTTCCCGTTCCATCAGGGCAGCGTGAAACCGATTTATCAGTAAGTTGAGGACCAAAAGTAATACTATCTAATACAGCGCCCGCCGGGTTACTTAACATTATTTGTTCTCCGGTGGACAATAACTTAAAGTTACAATGCACATAAGATGAAGTGGAAGCATTTTGATCGGCCCAAACTATTAAATGACTATAAGGTTGTATTACAGTATTGGTAGGGATAACGAATTTCGATGGCGTTAAATAATCATCTGTTAAAAATAATCCTCCCAATTCAAGTGGATTGGCTGTTGTATTGTAAAACTCGATCCAGTCCTCATTCACTAATATTTCATTTTTAGTACCATTAACATTATCGGCCAGAAACTCATTTATTTTTACCTGACCCACTCCTGCAGTCTGGACACCCATTAGGGTATAAAATTCATGTTCGGCTCTTTCAGGCGCAAACATGCCGGCATTGTTGTTTTCGGCATAAACATAATATTGCGCGAACGCTGCGGTAAGGGTAAAAGTTGCTCCAAATATATTATCAGAGGCAGTACCATCGTTATGCAAGCCATCGTCGTACATCAGAACTCTTACAAATTTTGCAGTCATACTTTGTCTGTATCCCAAATAAACCCCATTTGAATTTGCATTTGTAACATTTGCTGTAATTGTTACTGCGCTATTTAAACTGGGTGTATTCGCCGTGGTTGCAGATGATATGGTTGGAGGAGTATAAGTAAAATCGGATGTAGATTGTAAATAAGGAATCCGTGCCGCCATTAAGGTACTGATGCCGGGAACAGAATAACTACCCACCGAGTAGTTAGCCGTCATACCATTTTGAAACTGCGAATACGTATAGAATTTATTCAGATCTGATTGCAAAGCCGTATCAATTACAGTTTGCAATTGCGCCGCTTTAGTTGAATAATAATTACTCGCAAACATTTCATTCATGATGGTCCGCATATGCGCAATATACATACGCTTGTACTGATTATTACTCATGATGTTTTTAATGAGCGGCCAGTATTGATCCGTACTGTGAATATTAGTTGCCAGTTGCTGAAGCTGGGTAATGGTTAAACTTAACATACTTGAGTTGGAAGCCCCTAAATGCGGAAAGCCCGCAAACGACATGTTCAAGTCCCAAATAATCGGACTGTAACGGGTAGTTGGATCTTTGTATAAATAATAATTCTGACAAAATGCACCGCTATAACTGTCGAGATTTATCACAACATTATTAAAACCAAGCATCCATATCAAGCGATCGAGATCCATTACATTCGGGATGCTATTTGCATTATTGGTTACCGAATCACAAAGGTCTTTTAATTTATTCCAGCCGTATTTTGATTTAATTTCATAGAAATAAATATACGCGCTGCTGTCGGCCAAAGGAATGTAACGCAAATTACTTTTCGAATTAGTTGTAGGCAGTACAATCGGATTACATTTTATAAAGGTATTATTCGAAGTAGTAAAATGATCGGCGCAGAATTTTTTATTAATCGCCTCCGCATTTGAATAGACACCTATATATGTGCCATTAATGTAGAGCTGCGCGAAATTTGCTTTCGGACAATGCATGTAATTTTTTAATATATCGTAGGCCAGTACTTCGCGGATCACAGATGGATCGGAATAACCATTTCCCAATTTTATGTCCTGATAACCCTGATACGATTGGTTCTTGTATCCGTCGAGTTCAATATGAACCGGATTTTTTTTGTAAGTGGAGTCAAATGAACTGTTGCCTTTATACTTCACGCCTACGCTATCAAAATAGGTGCCGTTGATTTTGATCCATTGAGCCATCAAGTAGCCTTCCGCGCCAAGCTTCGCAGTATCCAGCATATAATCCCAATTTGGTTGCGAAAACTGAACTTCGATCTTTTGTATCGAAGATGTATTATAAAAAGTTTGGCCGGTAAGTTTACTTCCAGCCAAACAAATAAGTGCAATAAAACCAAAGAAATTATTTCTCATCTTAACTATTCAATAATTAATTTTGCCGATCGTTTAGCATTCTTTGAATCGGTAATGTTTACAAAATAAAGACCCGTACTTAATTCATTTTTCCTGATGGTAATCTCTTCACCATTATTACTCAAATAAGTTTTTAAAACCCTGCCGCTCACATCACACAAATTAAGTTTGTAGTCAACTTCCTTATTACTGAATTCTATTACCGATAATTCGGTTGCAGGGTTCGGATACATCTTAACTCCTGAGATTTCCTCTGCGTTTTCATGAATACCTGCAAGCGCACAGCTTACACAAGCACTGTAACAAACAATTGGAAGAATGGTATCCTTAATCAATGGATGCGTTCTATTACCTCCGCCATTAGCACAGGGTGCCGGAACAGTTTCAGTATTGGTAAGCACATTCCCGTTATAATATTTGAATTCATAGCTGCCGTTAACAGCATAAGTGATCACATCATAAATATTAGAACCAAAGCTATAAAGGATATTATTTTTTGCGTTCCATGTGGTTGACTGGAATGTTCCTGCCACATGAACTCCATTGGATGAAACTGTTCCTGCATTCGACATATCAACCAGGAAACGCAATAATGATTTTCCTACGGGTGCATTTCCTGAAAAAGGAATTGCTCCGACAAAGGCGGTGTCATTACCTAATGAGTCTAAATATATCCAGCGGTTATCTACACCAAGTCCTGAATAGTCCACCCGTGATTCGTTAGGAACAAATTCTGCTTCGTAGGTCTGATCACCATTTACAAATTTAAATTCATATTCGGCAAAAGCAGGTAAGTTTAAAATAACACTGTATATGGTTGTTAAACCTTCCTGATTAAGTTGTAAGGTATTTGGCTGCCAATCGCCAAGCGGTAAACCTAAATAGCCCTGAAAACTACTCATTAAGTGAATACCAAACGGGCTGATGGTATAGGTACCCATATCAACGGCGAATTTTATTTTTTTTGCGCTTAGCCCTGTAAAAGTAAATACAAGAATTAAAGCTAAAATTATCTTTTTCATTTTTAGAATTTATTTTGCTAAAGTGATTTTTTTAGTAACCGTTAAACCGCTTTCGCTGGTAATAGTAACAAGGTAGAGTCCATTGCTTAGCTCCGACATATCTACAGCATTTACATTCTTATCATTCAATAATATTTTACCAAACATGTCGGTAATAATTACATTGTAATTTTCGTTACCTAAAACACCTGCATTAATATTTACCAGACCGGTTGAAGGATTAGGGAAAACATAAATGCTGTTCTTAATACTTAAGGCATCAATACCTGTTGAAAGCGCAAATACGTATCCTGAAGAATAAGCATAAACACATCCGTTGCTATCGGTAACCCTCACTACGTAAACACCGCTTTGCGATGGCGTATAAGTTTGATTGCTTGCGCCCGCTAACAAATCACCATTTAAATACCATTGGTAAGTCACGCCTGTTGTCGAAACTAAATCACTTCCTGCAATAGAGATACTTGGTTGTGCCGGTGCAGGATTATTAATATAGCATGTTGTATAACGGTGAGATTGAGGCGTTGTGCCACCTGTACTCTTCGACCATAATGTAGTTCCCGCCGAATTAATTTCATAAATAGTTCCTACTGTCGCTAAACACACCAATTGATTTCCATTCGGGAATTGGTCTGAACTCCCCATGTTACTGGTATAACCTGTTGAAGTATGTCGCAACGTAAAAGTTGCAGGGGTATAAGCTTGTCCGGTTGTTACTGTATAGTTTAATCCTACACGCGGAGATGTAATCTGATCGATCGTGGTTTTCGGACCAACTGAAATACCTTTATTATTTACACCTACCATATAACCGGCATTAGGTGAGCCTTCCGGAATCCAATGTGCATCGTGTGTTACATCTAAAATTTTTGTCCCTGTTGCCTGATATGCAGGAGGATTTCCCCAACGGTAAAGAAAGTCACCACCTTTACCTGCATTACCACCTGTGTGCAAAGCAGCCTGAGCGGTTGTGGTACTGTGATCAATAACATACCACTCGTTCAAATTGTGTGAACTAACAATGATCTGGTCGAGGATTGGATTATAATCAATACCGTTCATGTGCATCCAGTCTTTTTGAATGCTGTAATTAATATTTAATAACTGAGGGTTATTTACAATTGAAGTAGCATAATTACCTGCTGTGCTGTTTACATTCTGAACCAGATGATCCCACACATTCCACTGCCAAACTACAACCGCCGAATTTGTTCCTACCGGTTTTAATTCAAGGATTTTTTCAGCCCATACGATTATGGAACTTGAGCAACCGGCATTGGTTGCATCTGTTGCGGTTTTTACATCGTAGCTGATTACTAAAACATTTCCATTTGGTAACGGACAATGATCATGGTGCAAACAATAGGTAGAAGATGAATAAATGTAATCCCATAAAAGCACATTGTTATAACTCCATTTTTGTATACGGCCGGTCATACCACCACCTGAAAGTGTATTGGTTGTAGAAACGGAACGCCAGATATCGCCTCCAGGCATCATGTGCGTTGAGTAACCGTTATTACCCGATCCTGTATAGGTAAAGGTCTTAATTGTTGTACTATTGGTATCAATCAAATAACCCATTGCAGAACTCATGTTCCCGTAATAGGTTAAGCCATTCCATTGTTGGGCATTTAATGTTTGACTAATGAAGAATGCAAGAAAAAGGTTAAAAGTAAATTTGATTTTATTCATGTCAGTTTCAGTTTTTCAGAATTTTAATAAAGATAACTAAATTACGGGTTTAAATTTCATCTAAACATATTTAGATTCAGTGGTTTAGCCATAAATTCATTCT
>JAHEYE010000238.1 GCA_023251695.1 Sphingobacteriaceae bacterium
ATTATCAAAATAAATAAGAGGCTTTCCATTTATTGTTCTGGAAAGAATGGGGAAATCATTTCTTATCTTATTTATATCAATCACTTAAATTGTTTTTTCAAATAAATGAATAACTCTTTCGTGCAACTCTTCAATTTCAATTTTATCAATCACTTCCTGTGCAAATGCCTGCAGCAATAATTTACGGGCGTTTTCATCACCAATGCCCCGTGATTTCAAATAAAATAAAGCGGCTTCATCTACTTTACCGGTTGATGTGCCATGCGAACACTTTACATCATCAGCATAAATTTCCAACTGAGGCTTAGTATTTATTGTAGCATCTTCACTCAATAAAATATTTTTGCTGCTTTGATAGGCGTTTGTTTTTTGGGCATCCCGTCTTACATAGATCTTACCGTTAAAAATACCCGTCGATTTATCCTTAGCAATCCCCTTATATAATTCATTACTCTCACAGTTTGGCTTTTGATGGTCGACCAAAGTATGATTATCAATTAATTTAATACCGGAGCTTACAAATAGCCCATTTAAATGGGATTCACACAAATCACTGGCCAATACAACATTCATGTTATTACGGACCAAAGCTCCATTAAATGTAAAAGTGCCGGTAGTATAATTCGCGTAACGGTTTACGCTTACCTGAACGGTATTTACCTGATAAGAATTTTCGTCTTCATTTTGCAAACGATACGATTTCAATTTCGAATTCTCATTTAATACAACTTCCGATAAGTGATTTTGGAATACTTTACCCGGATTGTTTTCAGAAACAAAACTTTCAATTAAGGTTACTTCCGCGCTTTTATCCAATACAATCAGTTGCCGTGGGTTAATAACACAATTTTCTTTTGAGGAAACAACATTAATAATATGGAGAGGTTTTTCAACCACACCTTTCACATGAATGAATAATCCACCTGAACAAAAAGCGGTATTCATCGCAATCAATGCGTCTGAATTTACGTCAGCATATTTAGTGATATGATTTTTGATTTCCGAAGCAGAATTTTTTAATGTGTCAGTTTTTATTTCTGTTGTTTTGTCCGACAACCCTTCGTTATATTCACCGTTAACAACAACAACATTAACGCAATTTTTAAGCTTGTGTGAATCAATTTTTGAAACAGAGTTAAATTTATTTGTTATCGTTTTAAATTCCTTTCGGAAAACGGCCTCCAAATTACAATACTTATAATCCTCATGCTTATTATTCGGAATTCCATTTTCTTCCACATAACGAATAGCCTCCACAACAGCAACATCAGGCATAAAAGAAATTTTATTCCCGGAAGTGCTAAGCGCGTCTAAAAGAGTTTGCGTTATGTTTGTCTTTACATCTATCATTGTCAAATTATCTAATTGTCACATTAAACCGTTTCTTCAAATTGTTTCTTAATCTCATCATAACCTTTTGCTTCTAATTCAAGTGCTAATTCCTTCCCGCCTGATTTTACAATCTTACCATTATATAAAATATGAACAAAATCAGGAATTACATAATCCAATAACCTCTGGTAGTGGGTAATGACAATTGTTGCATTGTCCTTCGAGCGTAATTTGTTAACGCCATTCGCAACGATTCTTAAAGCGTCAATATCCAATCCACTATCGGTTTCATCAAGGATTGCTAATTTTGGATCTAATACCGCCATCTGGAAAATTTCGTTACGTTTTTTCTCTCCGCCACTAAAGCCTTCGTTTACACTACGGTTTGCTAATTTTCCATCCAGTTCAACAATTTTCTGTTTCTCCTTTATTAAAGCTAAAAAATCCTTTGCTGAGATTTCTTCCTTTCCATTGTAGGCTCTGATTTCATTTAAAGCCGTTTTCAAAAAATTAATGTTGCTCACACCCGGAATTTCAACCGGATACTGAAAGGCCAGGAATAATCCTTCGCGCGCACGGTCTTCAGGTGATAATTCCAAAAAGTTTTTTCCATTGAAAGTCACTTCGCCTTCCGTTACATCATAATCCTGTTTTCCTGCCAATACACCGGAAAGTGTTGATTTACCGGAACCGTTCGGTCCCATTATCGCATGCACTTCGCCTGCTTTCACTGTGAGATTAATTCCTTTCAGAATTTCTTTGTCGCCAATTGAGGCGTGTAAGTTTTTAATCGTTATCATTTTATTATATATACTGTTGCTTGTTTATAAATTGCCGAAATTTCAACGCTATAATTTTTTACAATAATTGCTTTTACCGAATCGTTTCCTGTCACCACTTTATCGCCACTTTGCAATTCACTTGTATTACAAATAGTGAGCTCCGTATTGTTCTGTTTTAATTTATTTTTATAGAACAACATCGGTGAAATATAATCGTTGGTTATTACTTTTAGTTTTTGTCCGTTAAATTCGTTTCCCTTATTCATTAAAAATTCATGCAATATCTCTAATCTTCGTTCAGTTTGCGGTATAACATTATTATATGATCGCTTAGCTGCATAGTAAATCGCTGGAACGAATAGTGCTATTAGTAATGTTGAAAGGGCTATTCGGTTTTCTACATGAACCTGCATCATTGTTAAAATCTTCCAGATAAAATAACCGGCTAAGATGGCCAGCAAAGGAAGAACGGGTACATCGTACCAATAACACTTGGTTGGTGAAATACAAATGATAATGAAAAACACCAGCGCAGATGTTCCTGAAACAAAAAGGAATTGCTTTAATTCCGGAGATTTCTCAAAAAAAACTAAAACCGCAGATGGGATTACTGTCAAAATAAAAACCGGAAAACGCTCGTAGAATAAATTGTTTAAATAAAAATCCCAGGGTTTATCATGCGAATCATTAAAGTTCCCTTTGAATTTTCCGAGGTAAAAGGTGAAATGTGAGAAATAGCCTGGCTCATACTTTCCTCTCACGATGAAATACAAAGCGATTATTCCAAAACTTAAAGTTATACCGATCCATAACCTAAAGTCCTTAAGCAACTCCCTTTTAGCAATGAGAAGAACAAGAAGATGCGCCGGCAAAAGAAACAATCCGACAATACTTTTAGTAAAAAACGAGAACAGAAGGAATGCAAAATATAGAATGAGATCTTTGTTTTTTTGCTCTTTTAAATAGGAGGCAAAACTCAAAACCGTTCCTGTTAAACCAAACGCAAGCATAGTGTCCATATCGCCGGTTCGTGCCGAATGGAAAGTTACAAATCCGGCAGTACAGGTTAAACCTAAAGCAACTGAAAGTCCTAAATAAAAAGAAAAACGCTTTGCAATGAGGCGGAATAACATAAGCACCGTTAAAGCACCGAAGATTGCTGAAGGAAAGCGTACCGAAAACTCATTATATCCAAATAACTTTATACTTACAATCTGAGACCAGAAAAACAGCGGCGGCTTATCATTCAGATAATCAATTTGTCCGTTCAGATGCGGCACCAGATAATTTCCGCTCTCCAACATTTCATAGGAGTAAACTGCGTACACCGATTCGTCCCAGGTACGGATTGGATACGTTCCTAGGCGATGGAAAAAAATAAAATAAAGTACAGCTGCAAGTAAAAAATATACTGTGTACTTTGTTTTGTTAGTTATGTTTTCTGCCTTGATCACTCTTTATAATTATAATCGTACACATCTACTTTGAAATCCTTCACTAAAAAATTTTGTTTCTCAGGATTCCAGACATACACTACTAATTTATCAGTTGCCTTTATGACGCCATCCATCGTTATGCTGTAATTCCATTGCTGCCATTCGCCACACACTTCCGATGGCGTATCATTCAGCTTGATGTATTGAGTATTGCTTTTATCGCCGGCTTCAGATTCAATACTGAAAACAATCAATGCTTTCAATGAAGCGTTCACTGCCGATTCTCTCCTCTGCAAACTTGCCTTTATATAAATCTTGCTGGTGTTAAAGCCCAGGGCGGGAACCTGAAAAGCAAGACCGTATTCTTTATCTTTATAATCGAATACTTCTTTGTCGCCTAAAGGGCTTTCGTAACTAAAACTTTTTTCCGGATGATGTTTTGAATAGGGCAACAAATCATTACATCCCCCTAAAACTTTTGAGTACTTTTTATCAGTCTTTAGAAAAATATATTTGAACTTTCCGAAATTCATACTGACAGAAGGCAATATACCTGCTTTGTATTGATAACAGGTAATTAAATTTAAAACGAAAAGTAATCCTAAGGCAGATACCGTTACAGTTTTAAATTTCGAATGAAGAGAAGAAATTAATTTAGCACCAAGAATCGCAAAAACAGGCATAAAATCTACCATCGGGCGGATGCTCAATCCGTCAAAATAAGTGTATGCCCAATGGCAAGAGAATAAATAAAAAACAAACAGTAAGAATAAAAACAAAGCAAAGAACTTATAAGAGTTCTCTTTGAACAATGGAATAAAACCTAACATTAGTAAAAAACAGAGCGGCGTATAAATGAAAAATCCGCCATTAAATCCGAACAACATTTTTAAAGTGTTCGGACTAAAAAAATACAGTCCATTATCTTTATAACTCCACTGCATCATTCTTCCATTCTGTGCCAGCCAAACGAAACCCTGAATTAAAATGGTTAACTTAAAAATAACACCCGCAAAGATCATACTCCTTGTTTTCTTAAAGAAAATTTCTTTCAATCGCTCAGTAAATTCTTTGAAAGACGCCGACCAAAACGGAACAATTCCCAATACAATCCCATTGATGGGACGAACCAGAATAATTAATCCTAATACAAAAGCTGCATAAATAAAATATCTCCGCTCACCGGAATTAAAGACCTGATAGCTCAGATATAAAAAAACCGAAACAAGAGAAAAAGAATACACATGCGACATCCCTGGCTCATTGAGACTATAATTTAAAACATGAGTGCCGAAGAAAATTAAGGGTATTATGCCTGCAATAATAGCATCCTTTATGTTTAACTTAATAAGAAGTTTCCGTATAAAATATAAACCAAGCAGTGCATAGAACAGACCACCGATACTTATCATTTTCTCGAAAGGCGCACTTAAACCATTCACTTCATAACCAAACCATGATGCCCATACATATCCGATAAGAAAGAACGGCAATAATAAAAGTGAAACACCAACCGTGTGAACGTTAATCGTTCCTGAAGGTGTTTGAATAACATACCATGGTGTTGTATCCTGATGTCCGAGGTTTTTATCAATGAAAATAGCTTTCAGATAAGCATAATAATCTTTGGCATCGCCATCCAGAACCGTATAATTAACTGTATCCTCTACACGCCATAACCAGACAAAAAAATAAATTATCACAAGGCTGATAAGTCCTGTGAGCCAAATGCTGTATTTTGAAAGATTATTTTGTAAAGCCGACATTTCCGTAATTTATCCAACGCTTCCTTCGAGACTAATTGCCAAAAGTTTTTGTGCTTCAACTGCAAATTCCATTGGGAGTTTATTCAAAA
>JAHEYE010000239.1 GCA_023251695.1 Sphingobacteriaceae bacterium
GGGCGTTTTAGCATCGACTTATGTTTTCAAAAGCTTTTTTACTTACATAGAAAATAAATTAGAGCACGCGCCCTTTATCCGTCATATTTATTCGCCGCTTAAAGATTTCACAAATGCTTTCATGGGCAACAAGAAAAAATTCAATAAGCCTGTTTTGGTTTTGACCAATCCGCAAGCAAACATTGAAGAATTAGGTTTTGTGACGCACGAAGATTTAAAAGAATTAGGCATCGCAAATAAAGTATCAGTGTATTTACCATACTCCTACTCTTTATCGGGTCGCTTGATAATTGTTTCACCCGATCAGATAAAACCAATTAACGCCGATGCCGGTGAAACTATGAAGTTTATTGTGAGTGGTGGGGTAACGGACGTGGATTAAGGTTTTGTTACCTTAGTTAAAATCACAAAATAATGCTTCACTTTTAATTTTTCGTACCAATCTTTATAGCTATGATTTGGTAATTCGCAATAAACAGCCAAGTCTGGCCTATCAGCATTTTCAGGATTTGTAGCGAAAGTTAAGAGGGGAATCTCTTTATCTAATTCGATTTTTTTAGATTCAGAAAATAATGCTTCCCACAAATATTCACTTCGCTTTAGTTTTAGCTTTAATCCATAATTTTTTATTCCCATTCCAGGGAGCCGGGTGTTGAATGTTTCAACTGTATCGTTTCGTAAGGTTTGTATTTTAATTGTAAAGGAATTAGCAGTTGGCTGCCAAAGTAAGATATTTTTTTTGTTTTCATATCTTTTAGCATAATCGTCTGATTTAACTTCAATACCATCATAATATTCTCTAATTATTAAATCAATATAATGTCCTTTAAAGGCTTCCGGCATTTGGTATTTAAAAACTTTTATCCCTAGCATATCAAATGCCTCTGCGTAATCCTTTTCTTCAAATTTATCTGAAAATGTAATCTGCTGCGAGAATACAGGGAAAGAGAAAATTAAAACCAATAATGTAACTACTTTTTTCATATATCGAATATACAAAATATTGTTAATTCCCCTGTTTTGTCACTGAGTTTTGTATCTTTATATAAAGATGAAAAAACTATTTATACTCCTCCTCTTCCCTTTTGTAATAAAAGCTCAAACTGTAAGTCCTGCCAAAACAGATTCGGTTACTAAAAAAGCAACTGTTGGTTTTAAATCGAAAGATGAAGCCAGACAATTAATAGATAATATTCGTGAACGCATTTTAAAAGGCGAAGATTTTGGTGCATTGGCAGCTCAATTCAGCGAAGACCCCGGCTCAGCAAAAAAGGGCGGACAATTATCGCCCTGCAAAAGAGGACAATTTGTTCCTGAATTTGAAACAGTAGCTTTTAGTTCGCCAATAGGAGTTATCTCTGATGTTTTTGAAACACAATATGGTTTTCATTTTCTCCAAGTGTTATCGCGTGAAGGCGACGCCGTTGTGGCGAGACATATTTTGGTGGGGTTTAAATAAGAGATGCTGAAACAAGTTCAGCATGACCGACCCGATATAGTATGACCATTTTCTTCACCCTGTCATTCCGAACTTGTTTCGGAATCTTGCAATTGCCAATCTTCAGCCAAATCTTTCATCTCCGGATTCTCCTCTTTAATAAGATTCAGTTTCCATTCCCTATGCCAATTTTTTAGTTGTTTCTCTCTTAAAATTGCATTTAAGGCACCGAATATTTCTTCGTAGTATACAAGGTTGGTAAGTTTGTATTTTGAAGTGAATGTTGAGCCTTTCAAATGTTTATGTTCTGCAATACGTCTTTCTAAATTATTAGTAACGCCAATATAAAAAGTTGTTCTACTATAATTTGACATTATGTAAACAAATAGTCTCCTTTGTAATTTCATTGTGTTTTAAAAGATGCTGAAACAAGTTCAGCATGACAGTTTACCCGGAAATGTCATCCCGAACTTGTTTCGGGATCTAAAGGTTAACTTTAGTTAACCTTTTGCCTTTTGATATGCTCTATTTCTATTTTTAATCCTTTCAGCATATTCATAATGCTATCCAGGTTTAATTCTTCATCGCGGTAATCACCGGTATTAATGCAGCAGGTATATTCCCACAATTCTAAAATATCTTCTAAACGTACTTTATAAGGTTGATACATTTTATTATCGGAGTGTAATTCAACAGTACCTTCTTTTTTATTTAAATTGTGTAAACGTTTATAACTTAAACCATCATCTTTGGTTACTACTACATAACTCATGCCATCACGCATCTCATCCAGTTTCTCCAAATATTTTCCGATAATAAATGAACCTTCTTTTATCGGCGGCATACTATCGCCTTTAATAGGAAAAGCACGGTGTTTACCCACCGGTAAAAACGGCAATTTCATGCGTGGTAATTTTTCAATATAATCCGGATCCGAATAACCACGTAAATAACCCGCTGATGCCTTTACGGGAATTAATTCGATCATATCATCACCCTCGCTATCGATAATAACAGGAAATAGAATACGGTTCTTGCCTATTTTCATTAAAGCATCAGGGTTCGTTTTTTTCAAATCGCCTTTTATAAGGGCATCAATGGCAATGTGAAAGTATTCGGATAATTTGATTAATAAGTCAATGGGGGGCTCGTTTCGACCCTCCTCATAACCACCAATACGGGCACGGGTTACCTCTAACTCATCGGCCATTTGCTCCTGCGAGAGGCCCTTTAACTGCCGCAAAAACTTTATGTTGTTCGATATCTTATTAATCATGATTACTACAATTTATAGCATAAAGATACTACAAATTATAGTTATCTCCAAATCGCGGTTTTTCAGCCCTAAAAATCTTATATTTAAGATGTAATACAATCGCAGGGTTTTGACAGGTAAAACAGATATACAAAAAGATGGCTTTTCGCCTGATTTAACAACTTCCACATTAAAGAACCTTGTTCTGAAATCCAAAATTCTGATTGCATTGTTTTCGGTTATTTTTATCGGACAAACAATTATCATCGGCACATTGCTGCTAACTAATAATCCCATTTTGCAAAACGTTCCGAAAAAAGTAATGGTATTTGGTCCGATGTTTGTTTTAGCTGCCGCATGTTTTGAATTTCTATACCTGCGCTATTTAAATAAACAAAGCAGGGAAAACAAAACACTAAATCCTTTTTATACATATACAATTGCGTTTATCGAAATTTCGTTTCCGGCTTTTGTGTTATCTATGGTCATAAACATGGCGGGCAATAAACTTATAGTACCGGTTAGCGAAATACTCGGTTCGCCGCCCTTCATTATGTATTTTATCTTTATCATACTTTCCTCTTTACACCTCGATAAAAAATTATGCGCATTTACAGGCTTAATTGCCGGTGTGCAATATGCAACTGTTTCTATTTATTTTAAAAACTATTACACTATTGAGGCTTTAGTACTACCGAATATTATGGCCAAAAGCATATTAATTTTTGTGTGCGGACTGGTAGCAGGATTTGTTTCCGAAAAAATTAAAAATGCACTTACGGATGCCCTGCATGCACAAGACAAACTGATTAACAAACTCGATTCGCTTGTGAAGGAAAAAACGAAAGAAATTACTTTTCAGAAAAAAGAAATTGAACAGCAACATGGCGAATTACAGGATAAAAACAAGGAAATTATTGACAGCATACATTACGCCAAACGTATACAGCAGGCTTTCATGCCGTCGGACAAGTATTTTGACAAGAATTTAAAATCGATTAAGAAAGATAAATGACAGGTTTTGTAAATAAAATAAATTATGCAGGTATCGATTTTGCAAAAACCTCACACGATAAAAAGTGCATCCTCATCATCAACCGTATGAGTATCATACTCTCTATCCTGATGTTTACCTTTGCCTGTTTCGCACTTCTTTTTAAAATATACATGCTGCTGTATTTCACCACCCCGTTTCTGTTTGCGTTTTCGCTGGCCCCCTGGTTTAATTCGAAGGGCTGGTTAACGTTTTCCAAATTCTTTTTTTGTTTTGTACCCATGACCTGTCTCATCATCATTTGCATTTTTAACAGCATAGAACAGGGCGATCGTTTTTTTTTCCTTACAACAGCTACCATCCCCATTCTTTTGTTCCGTAAAACCTGGCTGGTGTATTCGGTTTTTTACCTCAATGTGGCTGCTTTTGTATTTGCCCAATGGTATCAGAGCAACCACGCCCCTATTCTTACCATCCCGAAAGAAATAGAAATTATTTACTGGTATTTTACTTTGATATCGGTATTTGCGGTTTTGTTTTTTGTCATCCGTTATTTCAAAGGCGATTCGGAGATATATGAAAAGGAACTGGAAGAAAAGAACGACCTCATCTCCGAAAAAAATAAAGAAATTACCGATAGTATTAAATACGCCAAACGCATACAGCAAGCACAAATGCCCTCCGAAAAAAATTTCGGAATACATTTAAGGAGGCTTAAAAATAAAACATGAAGAAATTATTTATAGCACTAATTAATTTTGGCATAAAGCCGGAAACCTCTCCGAAAATTACCGAAGAAATCCGCTTGCTTAACGCAGTAAGCCTTTTGGGTGCGTTTGTTTGCCCCCCCTACATTTTACTGTTTGCTGTAACCGGCAACAACACACTTGCTCTCGCCTTCTTAATTGGTTCTGTACTTTTTTCGCTTCCATTTTTAATTAACAAATGGTTTGGAGTAGTTGCCGGACGTGTATTTATTGCCATAATGGCTTCTTTATTTTTCGGCGTCGTTTCGGTGTTGTCGGGTAAAGATGCCGGATTTTATCTGGGTTTTTTGGTTGTTTCGGTTCCGCCTATCTTTTTGTTTCCATCAACCCGTAACGGACTGGCCTTCGTAGGGCTTTCCGTTCTCTGTTTATTGGCATCTATTTATGGCAACATGCGTTATACTCCGCAGAGCATGATTCCCTTTCCATTGTCGATGGGAATTTATTTGGCAAATGTTTTTACTGTTCTGTTCTCCACTCTAGGCGTTGTTTTTATCTTTAAAAAGGAATTAAGTGAAAGCCGTGCCATATTATTTGAAAAAAATAAAGAAATAACCGATAGTATTAATTATGCTAAAAAAATTCAGTATACTTTATTGGCCCACGATGCTTTATTGGACAAAAACTTAAATGAACACTTTATATTATTTAAACCAAAAGATATTGTTAGCGGCGATTTTTACTGGGCCACAGAAAAAAATAATTTGTTTTATCTAGCTATTTGTGATAGTACAGGGCATGGTGTACCCGGTGCTTTTATGAGTCTACTTAATATCTCATTTTTAAATGAAGCCATTACGGAAAAAAATATTCTCGAACCTCACGAAATTTTTAATCATGCACGCACACGCCTGATCGAAAATTTGGGCAAGGATGGTCAGAAGGACGGGTTCGATGGGATTTTAATTTGTATCGACAAGAAAAAAAATATTATTAATTA
>JAHEYE010000240.1 GCA_023251695.1 Sphingobacteriaceae bacterium
TTGCTTGTGTAGATGGATTGCAACTTACATAAACAATTCTTTTCGGATTTGCATTCAGTATCACTTTCACCACATCTTCATGCATTCCTGCGCGCGGAGGATCGGTTATAATTACATCAGGCGAACCGTGTTCTTTAATAAAAGCATCTGTTAACACATCTTTCATATCGCCCGAAGTAAAAAAAGTATTGTCAATACCATTTGCAATTGAATTTTCACGCGCATCCTTCACCGAATCTTCAATATATTCCACACCAATCACCTTTTTACAATTCCGTGCAACGAAATTTGCAATAGTGCCGGTGCCTGTGTACAAATCGTAAACCAATTCATTACCTGTTAATCCTGCAAATTCCCTTGTGAATTTGTATAAATTATAAGCTTGGTGTGAATTAGTTTGATAAAAAGATTTCGGACTAATCTTAAATTTCAAGCCTTCCATTTCCTCATAAATAAAGTCACGGCCCGAATAAGTTTTTATTTCCAAACCATCCATGCTATCGTTACCTTTTGAGTTGTGCACATATTGCAATGACGTAATCTGAGGAAAATTTTGTTTTAAATGTTCCAGCAGTGCAAATAATTCTTTCTCCAGCCAATCGTAAACCGAAACAACAACCATTACTTCTCCTGTTCCGGTAATACGGATCATTAAGGTTCTTAAAAATCCGCCTTTATCCCTGATATTAAAATAACTTAAGTTATGTTTTGCGGCATAGTCCCTGATCTCATTTCTTATGTCATTGGAAGGGGCAGGTTGCAAATAACAATTCTGAATATCGAGAACTTTATCAAACCGCCCGGGAATATGAAAACCAACAGCGTTTTTATTTTCAATTTCAATGCCGCTTTGTATTTGTTCCTCCGTGAGCCATTTTTTATCTGAAAAAGAAAATTCAAGTTTATTTCTGTAAAAATAGTGTGTGCTGTTTGCAAAAATTGTTTGAATTTCAGGTATTTCTAATTTACCGATGCGGATGAGTGCGTCACTCACAAATTTTTGTTTGAATTTTAGTTGCGCTTCATAACTCATGCTTTGCCATTTGCAGCCTCCACAGGTTCCGAAGTGCTCACATTTTGGTTCTACTCGGTAAGCAGATGGTTTTTTGATCGCAATAACTTTACCCTCGGCCATACTATTCTTCTTCCGGTGAATATTAATATCAACAACATCCCCAGGTACGCCGCCCTCACAAAAAATGACTAAGCCTTCATGTTTTGCAACAGACTTTCCCTCAGCCGAAGTATCTATAACTTCCACATCATTTACAACAATATTCTTGCTAACTTTACCCATTATTGAGAATGGCAAAGGTATTATAAATCCACGAAACACACAGAATGTCGCGCTACTTTATTAAACTGGCTTATAATGGTTCTAACTACAATGGTTGGCAGGTTCAGGATAATACCCCTAATACCGTACAGCAGGTTTTGGAAGAAAAATTAGCCATGCTCTTAAAAGAAACCATCGAAGTAACAGGCTGCGGCCGAACGGATACCGGTGTACACGCCCGTTGCTATTACGCCCATTTTACCTGCAGAAATACAGATTTAATAGAAAACAATACGCACTGGGTTTATAAATTGAATACCGTTCTTCCATCAGACATCAGCGTTTTTTTGATTCAGAAAGTAAAAGACGATGCACATGCGCGATTCAATGCTAGTTCGCGCACTTACCATTATTTTTTGCATCAGCTTAAAAACCCGTTTATCGAAGACCTTTCCTGGTATCAATATGGCTTCATCGATTTTGAACTCATGAATAAAGCCTGCGAAATTTTATTGGAGACCAAAGATTTTACGAGCTTCAGTAAATTGAATACACAAACTAAATCAAATATTTGTTACGTTTCTGAAGCCTCATGGATGCAACTAAACGAAACCGAATGGTGTTTCGTAATTACTGCTGACCGCTTTTTGCGCAACATGGTCCGCTCCATTGTTGGTACATTATTATTAGTTGGGAGAAACAAAATTACGATGAGCGATTTCAGAAAAATAATAGAAAGCAAAAACCGCAGCGAAGCAGGAATGTCGGTGCCCGCTCACGGTTTGTTTTTAACAGACATTCAATATCCGGAGGAACTATTTCTTTGAAAGATGAAACAAAAAATAAATTTAATGTCGCTTTATTAAAGCGCATCCTTTCCTATACACGACCGTATAAAAAATATTTTTACACTGCCATTGCGCTTACAGTTGTGCTTTCGGGCGTGGCTATCTTGCGTCCTCTGTTGATAAGAACCGCTTTGAATAATTTTATAGGAAGTCCGGAGCAAATCAAGCAATTAAATTTTATCGGCGTATTAATTTTTGCTTCCCTGTTGTTTGAAGCCTTATTGCAGTTCGCAAATATTTACATCACAAATTACCTCGGACAAAACATTGTGAAGGATCTCAGGAATCAGATCTACAAACATATTTTACATCTGAAAAATTCATATTTCGATAAAACGCCTGTTGGTATGCTTGTAACACGCGCCGTTTCAGATATTGAAGCTTTAAGCGAAACGTTCTCGGAGGGTTTCATAGTTATTGCCGGCGATATTTTGATGTTGCTTACATTTATTTCGGTCATGTTTTATTTAAACTGGACGCTCACTTTAATTGTACTATCTACTTTTCCACTGCTCTTGATTGCAACTACGCTTTTTAAAAATGGCGTGAAGAAAACATTCAACGAAGTACGTAACGCAGTTTCCAATTTAAATACTTTTACGCAGGAACATTTAACCGGCATGCGGATTATTCAATTGTTTAACCGCGAGCAACAGGAGTATGAAAAATTTAAATTGATTAATGACAAACACCGCAAAGCCAATATCCGTTCCATTTGGTATTATTCCGTTTTCTTTCCCGTTGTTGAAATACTTTCCGCCCTCGCCATTGGTTCTCTGATCTGGTATATAGGAACGCATTATTATTCATTACAAATCGGTCTTGGCGATATTACTTTTTTCGTGATGATGGTCAACATGCTTTTCCGTCCGATAAGAATGCTCGCCGACCGTTTAAACACCCTTCAAATGGGAATTGTAGCGGCCGACCGCGTTTTTAAGGTTTTAGATACCAATGATGTTATTGAAGATAAAGGCGTGATGACTTTTGAAAATACGGAAGGAACTATTGAATTCAAAAATGTATGGTTTGCTTATACAGATGATAATTATGTTTTAAAAGATATTTCTTTTTCAGTTAAGGCAGGACAAACCATTGCTTTGGTAGGCGCTACAGGTGCAGGAAAATCAACAATTATTAATTTGCTAAGCAAGTTCTACGAAATAAATAAAGGTGAGATTTTAGTTGATAATGTAAATATTAATCAATACAAATTAGAAGAATTAAGAAAAAACACAGGCGTTGTATTGCAGGATGTTCATCTTTTTAATGATAGCATTTTCAACAACATTACACTTCATAATCCGTCTATTAGTCGTCACCATGTGATGGATGCCGCCCAACAAATAGGTTTGCATGATTTTATTATGTCGCTGCCAGGTGCCTATGATTATATTGTTCGGGAAAGAGGAGTTACCCTATCGGCCGGACAAAGACAGCTGATTGCTTTTATCCGCGCATTTGTTTTTAATCCTAAAATATTTATTCTGGATGAAGCCACTGCCACTATCGACACACACACCGAACAACTTTTACAAAAAGCGCTCGAAAAAATAAGTAAAGGAAGAACTTCTATTGTTATCGCTCACCGTTTAGCGACCATTAAAAATGCAAATAAAATTATAGTATTTGATAAAGGCCAAATTGTTGAACAAGGTTCGCCGGAAGAATTACTGAAGATGAACGGTCAGTTTAAACGCCTGCATGAATTACAATTCGCTGAAATTATTTAACTGCGATAACAGAAATTTCGAAATTAGCACCCTTCGGAAGAGCCGCTATCTGAACCGTTTCACGTGCAGGAGGATTTTGGGGGAAATAAGAACCGTAAACTTCATTTATTTTCGAAAAATTCTTTAAATCCTTTACATAAAGTGTTGCTTTTACAACCTGTTGCATATTCATGCCCGCTGCTTCAACAATGGCTTTCACATTATTAATGGCTTGTCGGCATTCATTCTCAACCGTACTTGTATCCAGTTTTCCTTCAGTAGTAAAACCAACCTGACCGGCTACATAGAGCGTATTACCCACTTTTATAGCCTGACTATATGGACCAATTGGCTTAGGGGCTTTGTCCGTTAAAACAACAAGGCGCTCAGGTGTTTTATCTGAAAATGAAAAAATACCAATAGTGATAAGCACTGCAGAAATAAAAAGCAAAACTACTTTTTTCATAAAAAAATTACTTGGAAGCTGTTGGCGGATCCATTTTCGATAGTTCAGTTAAACCCTTAACTAAAATATCCAGATCTTTAATACTTGTGTAAACATTTGGCGTGATCCGCACACCATTTAATTTTTCATAAACGAAAGTTGAAGTATGTATTCTGTGTTTATCCCATAATTTCGCTTCAATATCGCCACCCTTCCAGCCTTCGAAACCGACATGACCGATTGCACAGGAATATTGGGGTTTAAAAGAAGTTGCCTGAACAACTTTCGGTAGTGTTTTTACTTTCTCGTACCAGTAATTTTTTAAATAACGTAAACGTTCTTCTTTGCGTTTAGCGCCAATCACATTATGAAAATCAACGGCAGCGCCGATTGCCATTTCTGATGCCATTGAGCGTGTTCCCAATGTTTCAAATTTTCTGATATCACCGCCATCCGGTTCTGAACTCGATAATAAAGCCCAAACGTTTTTGATCTTATCTTTTTTAATGTACATAAGCCCGCTTCCAAAGGGAGCGCATAACCATTTATGCAAAGCGGTTGCTAAATAATCTGCGCCTGTATCCCTGAATTTAAAATCAAATTGTCCGAACGAATGTGCGGCATCTACAATAACTTCAGCTCCTTTTGAATGTGCCATATCGGCAATTAGCTTACATGGCACAATATTTCCGCTCCAATTTATCTGATGGGTAATATGAACGACTTTGGTTTTTGCAGTCATGGCATCCTGATACAATTTCACGTAAGCCTTATCATCTTCCAGCGGCTGTGGAATATCAATCCAAACCAATTTAACACCATCGCGTTTCTCTCTTTGCTTCCAGGCGTTCATCATGTTCGGATAATCGTATTTGCTCAGTACAACTTCATCTCCGGCTTTTAAATTCAAACCGAAAATAACTGTATTCAAACCTTCTGTTGCATTACGGTTAATGGCAATTTCTTCTGCATCCACACCGCATATATCAGCTAATTTTTCACGCAGACCTTCACGGCCTGCATCTAAAATACGCCACATATAATACGACGGCGCTTCGTTGCAATATTGATAATAACGGATGTGCGCATCCTGCACCACTTTTGGTTGCG
>JAHEYE010000241.1 GCA_023251695.1 Sphingobacteriaceae bacterium
GGCGTAACTGTTTGTGCCGTTACTTTTAAGGCAAACACAAATAAAAACAAAAGAACTATTTTATTTCTTAGAGCGTACATACGTATTATAATCGTTTATTAATGATGAATACAAAAGTGTTGCAATCTTCCGGGCGCCGGCCGGACTAAAATGAATATAATCTTTGGCTGCGATTCCTTTATCTACCCATGCCACCATACTGTTTTTTCCTCCCATACAATCGTACATATCGAAGAATGCGCAATTGGTATCAAATGCTGCTTGCCTGATGGCGTTACGTAAATCTTCAAGCAACGGGTGCGTCACGTATTCCGTTCCCTCTTTTACACTCATGTCGGAAGGACCAATTAATAAGATGGAAGCTTGTGGTGCCATTTTTTTAAGAGTATAGATTTGTGCTTTCAGATAGCCACCAAATTTATCGGCCATTTCTTTATCCTTCAGATAAGGTAAAGTATTCCCTCCGAATTGAAGAATAATTAATTTTACATTGAGATAATCGTAAAATGATTTCAGTTGTCCGTAATTGATCTGATTAAAAAAAGTTCCCGAACTGCCGCGCAATCCCATGTTATCAACCATCACCCCTTTTCCTCCCTCGAGAGAAACTGCGTAAAAATCCGGACTATCGTATCCCGAAAATTTGAATTCATGATTTAAAGAAGTAACCGGATATTCTTTAATGTTGAAATTCCCGCCTTTCATCAGACTATCACTTTCTTTAAAAATTGCAGCATCGTAAAATTCGCAGAGAACTTTTGATTTAGCGCCTCCGTAAAATAATTTTACTTTATTATACGAAGTTGCTGTTGGTCCGCTGTTTTTAGTGGTTATAATTTTTACAGTTGCATCTTTACTCGGTGAAGTTGAATCGGTATTTGCATTGTAATTGGCGTAACGGCAGATTTGCGCCATAACACCAAAATTATTATGCGGAACACGTTTATCCCTAAATGAAAAAACACCGTAGCGGTCCCAATTACCACCACTAGTGCTGATTCTATTCACAACACTTGGCGCGATTGGCACCAGCGAAATTAAACCCGGTCCACCCCCACCAAACTGCATTTGCAATTTATTACGGAGGTAATCACTGATGCGGTCGCCCTCAATTTGTGAATCTCCATAATGCAAAACACGGATACTCTTAGGTTCGTTGTAAACATTCGTCAACGAATAAAAGAAATTATTCATTGCTGATTTGTCGTTATTCTTGTATTGAATAGTCGTGAGTAATTTCAGACTGGTATCAACTTCTACTTCACCTAAATTTTTTCCTTTCAGAGAATCAACTTTAAAAGCTGCTTTTTTTATTTGAGGTGTTTTTACGGTAGTATCTGTTTTAATAATTGTGTCTTTATCTTCAGCATCAGCCAAAGCAAGGATCTTTGAAATATCCGGTTTCGCTTCTTTTGTTTCGAAAATGCTCTTGAGGTTTGGGAAAGAAAGACTCGCCTTATCGCCTAGGTTAATACCGCCTGCAGGGAACGCAAATGACAATCCCGCCAGTAATGCAAAAACGCAAAGTAAGAACAATAAGGTATGGATAGGCCTGTGCAGCATATAAGCTATAATATTAGCCAAAAGCTCTTCTTAATTCCCTATGAAGGGAATTACTTTTTCACAACAAATTTTTGATAAATAGGGTAAGAGTCTTTTACAGATAACTTGAGGAAATATGAACCTTCACTCAATGTGGAAATATTAATGTGATTTGTGTAAGGAAGTACTGCTATTGTTTGTCCTATAAAATTTATTATTTCAATTTCTGAATCCATTAATTTCTCGGAAACATATATGTTTATCGCCGTTTCAGTAGGGTTCGGATAAACAGTAAATTTATTTTCAGAACTATTATTCAGTTGAATTGATGTAGGGCTGTAGAAATAATTGCAAGGAGCCGAATATCTTTTATATCCTATAATTTGATTATCATCATAACACCTTAATGGGCCTCCTTTATCTTGGTCTGGGGCGGTCGGGCAAACATCTCCGAAAAAATAAAAATATCTGTTCAAGCTACCAATTCGTTCCACAATCGTATCGGTAAAGTTTATAACTCCATTTACATTGACCTTTAACCATTTCAAGTATTGGGATTGAATATAAAAATGGCCCGTGTCTGCGACGGTTGCCTTGGATGAAATACAAGTTGAAACTGACTTTGGAGCCAACAACCAAGTATTTCCCGGAACCGCACCATAATTAAATAGAGTGTCAAAATTACTTGTAAATTGATCTTTAATATAAATAACATTTCCGTTAATATGAGTGAAAATTGGTGTGCTGAAATACGCAATCGGTCCGCTCGTTCCGTAACCTTGGGTATAATAGGTAATCTTATTACAAAGTTTTGTTGAGATTATTGTATCGTAAACATATTCATGCTTTGTATACATTGAAGCCATCGAGTTATAATGAGTATAATGCCAAGTTGCACCCGGATAACACCATATTTGAGAGAAGCTCCTAACATAAATAAAGAGCAGTGGCAGATTCAAAAGTAATTTTAATCTCATACACTAATTTACAACAATTTTTTGATAAACATTAATGCAATTTGACTCACCCCCAACCCCTCTCTACCAATAGAGAGGGGAGTTAATACCCGATTAAATCAAGTACTCATTTTTATAACGACTGTATCGTCCCTCTCTATTTGTAGAGAGGGATAAGAGGGTGAGTCCCTGTTTTGCTTATCAAACAAAATTCAAATAAAAAAGGGCAGCTACTTGCCACCCTTTCATTTATAATACTTGTTTAATTAAAGCTCTTTTTTCATCTCGATTAATTTTTCTTTGATAGCTTTTAACTTATCAATGACTTCGAGTTTTACACTTTCCAGTTCAGGAGAACCGCTTTTTAATTTGTCTTTAGCGCCACTTAGGGTATAACCCTTTTCTTTTACGTAATGTACAATTAACCTAAGGTTTTCGATATCCTTTGCGGTGAATAAACGATTTCCTTTTTTGTTTTTGGTAGGCTTCAAAATATCGAATTCCTTTTCCCAGAAACGGATGGTTGAAGCATTTACTTCAAACATATCTGAAACTTCACTAATTGAATAGTATAGTTTATCGGTTTGCTCTTTTTGTAAAGACATACTCAAATATAAAATCTTTTAATAAAGTTTAGTTAACGACTTATTAACAGTTCGGCAAGCTCAGTGCTAGCACTTTAGGCCCAATCACTGAAAGTGGGCTTTTTCGGTATTCCGGCTATTTTCTAGAGGCGTAAATGATCACATCCTTCTTGCTACCCCAATGGTAACCCAAATGGAAAGGTAGTTTGGTGATTTTAGCGCTGTCCTTTTTGAAAGCTTCTAATAAAAGCGGTTGCATGGTAAGCCACTTAAAATCGGAAACAGGACGGGCATACTGACCGTACAATTTATTGTTCCATTCGCTTGTGTTAAGGAATTTATATGGCATTCCGGTATCATCCTGAACTATCCAGCCTGAGTTTTTCAAAATCATGACTTTCATATTGCTCATAAAATTATTGTGCAATAAATAAGATGCGCTTTTTATGTAAGTCACTACTTTTTTGTCTTTGTTCAGATAATTGTAAAACACGCAAGTATCATTAAAGAATTTATTACTCACGTCGTATTTAAAATAGTAAACCGATTTTTGTTTCTCGCCTTTTACGAAATCAATTCTAACACCAAAAGGTTTTTTAGTTTCTTTCGGGTTTTCGCGGTCCATTACTTTTACATCGTAATTTCTTTCAATAATAGAATCCTGTTTGAAACGGTATAAATATTTTACATCAGCTATTTCGTGACCGGTTTTACGGATGAAAAATGTAAGGACAGGCAATAAACCATTCACTTTTTGTTTTGCGAAATCGTGGAGCATTTTACGGGTGATAAAATAACTCTTATCAAAAATATCTCCTAAAGACTCCTTGAAGGCCTGCGCATACTCAGTATGCTCACCCGGTTTGAATTTTTTTAGATCAGGTAATTTACCAACAGGTTCTAAGCCTAACATTACATATTTTTCTCCATTCGGAAAAAATGCATCGGCCGTTAAGAAATCGGGGCCCGAGAAAGGATAGAAAACAACTTTAGCTTCTGTATTTGGCGCGGTGAATTCTTTTCCTGCCCAATCACGCATTGATTTTAAACGGGTACGCTCTAATTTTTTCCAGCTCTTTTCAATAAACGCTTCGTGGGCCGACCAAACCACTGAATCGAATAAATAATTTAATTTATGAGCCTGCCCTTTTAATCCGCTAATGACTGCCGTGATATTATTGAATTGGTTATCCGCATTAAACGGTCCGAATGTTTGGGTTAATTCAGTAGTTGCAACCTCAGGTTTAACAGAATCTTTTATAACAGATTTAACGGAATCGGTTTCAACTTTTTTTGTTTCTTTATTTTCGCCGCTATTGCAACAAATAAAAGCGCTGAAAAGGGTAATTATTGGAATTAATGGCTTCATAAAATTGAGAGGACAAATGTAAATTATTAATGATACCCAAACAAATTAAACTCCTTCAAGTCCGGCTTATGTTTTTTAGGTCTGTTTAGCTCGTAATTATAGATGGTTTTTGATAAATCCCTTAAAAAGGGCAGACCTAATTGGTCGTATTCGTATTTACCGCTGCCAATGATGTCGCGTTCATTAACGTAAATGGAGGAACTTAATAAAAACTCTACTTTATTTTTAAAATCAACAATATAAGCGCAGTCAATTAAAAAACCATAAGCGCGTCCCACAATATTAAAAACACGAATACTATCGCCTTTTATAGTTGCAATTGCACTGGCATACATGAAATATTTTTTAAAGGAATCGTAGTAAACTTTCTTTTCATATTTTGGATAAGCACTTTCTTTCGGCATCATACCTAATTGCGTTACCATAAACTTCCAGCTTTCTTCGTTTAATGGCAGTTTTTCTTTTTCGTTCAAACGATTATTGAAAATGATTCTGCGCATCATATCATGCAGATCATGCAATGGCAAATAATTGTGTTTAGCGAAATCTTTTGGTCCGGGATTCTTTTTACCGGTGGCATCATTGTATTGTCTCCCCACTTTAGAATCTTCAATGGGATGTGTTTTTTTATACTCCGAAAAAGTTAAGGGTTGCTTGTATATAGTATCATTATTCTTACCAATAAAATAAATGGGCGGTGTAATTTTCGCCGTGTCACCCTGACAAGAACCATCGAGCCTATTGAGAATACGAATATTTTCATATCCAAAATCTTCTAGCTTTTTATGAAGATAATCGCAACCGACAAATTCATAAGTACGCGCACAAGCCGTATTATCACTCACCAATAACATTTTCTTAATGTAATTTCCAACAGAAGGGAAATCAGATTGTGAAGTTGTGTCTTCATAAATTTTTCTCTGA
>JAHEYE010000362.1 GCA_023251695.1 Sphingobacteriaceae bacterium
CGCGGAATTTAAGATCTCAACTAATATCTCAGAAATTAAAATCGCTCCAAAAAGTAATTTTGATACTTATGCTAAATACAGTGATTCGGCCTCGGCATCCATCTTAGGTCTTGAAATTGAGCAACGCACATGGGCATGGAATTCAGTTCCTGACAAGAAATATGTAATTTGGGAATACATCATTAAAAATAATTCAGCAACAACATATACCAGCATGTATGCGGGTATTTGCGCAGATTGGGATATTGATGCCTCTTCTTTTGCGAATAATAAATCGGCGTATGATGCTACAAGTAAAATGGGCTATAGCTGGTGTACCAATGCTGGTGGAAAATACGCCGGCATTAAATTATTAACGAATAATGCTCCTCCGGTATTTCATGGGGTTGATAACGTTGCGGGGGGTTGCGGTGGTTATGATATTTCGGGCGGTTTCTCTACAATTAATAAATACAAAACACTTTCAACAAACAGATTATCGGCAGGCAGTTGCAGTGTTACCGGTAATGATGTTTTAAATGTGATGAGCTCCGGTCCGTACACCATTGCGCCAAGCCAAACAGTTGTTGTTGCTTTTGCATTGATTGCCGGCGACAGTTTACTTGATCTTCAAAACAGTGCTCAGGCCGCCCAAATAAAGTATTGGTCCTTAGGTGTAGGCGTTAAGGAGATAAACGGTAATAACAGCAATATATTGGTTTATCCTAATCCAGCAAGCGATAAAATTAATATTTCGGTTTTGAACAAAACGGAAAATGAATTAATCGTTTATGATGTGAATGGAAAAGTAATTTACCAAAATACAATTTCCTCTTCAAGCTCTATCAATACTGAAAAATGGGGCAGGGGAATTTATTTTGTAAAAGTTTCGAATACCGATGTGATAAGCACAACGAAAATTGTGCTGCATTAGTAGTTTAAACTTTAAAGCCAAGAAAACAGATATCATCCGTTTGAGACTGATTGCCTTTCCATTTGAGATGTTCTTTTATCAGAACATCTTTTTGGTCGTCTAATTTTTCGTTGTTAATCTGCAGTAAAATTTGTTTTAAACGCGCTTTGCCGTAACGCTTCTCGGTTTTATTTTCCAATTGATCTGTAAATCCATCAGTCGTAAAATAAACAACATCACCAGGTATTAACTGAATCATGTAGGTAGTAAAGTTATTGTCTTTATCGCTGGTGTTAATACCGCCAATGGCCTTCCGGTTACCTTTATATTCAAGAAGTTCATTATTCCGTGCCAGAAACATATGATGAATGGCGGATGAAAACAAAAGCATTTTGGTACTTGGATTATAAATACCAAACGAAATATCAAGCCCGTCAAGTATCTCGTCTTCCGAATATTTATTGAGCGCCTCCTGAAGGGATAAGCTCAAATATTCGAGAATAAGCGCAGGGTCGGTATAACCTTTCCCCTCAACTGCTTGTTTAATGAAATCGGAAGCCAAAATAGTGAGCAAAGAGCCCGAAACCCCATGTCCGGTACAATCGCCAACTGCCAGAAAAATATTTTCACCGCGTTTTTCGAACCAATAAAAATCACCGCCTAAAGAATCGCGCTGACTAAAAATCAGGAATGATTCGGGTAAAATTTCTTTTAGTAGTTCTTCGTTTGGCATCAGCGCGCTTTGAATCCGTCGCGCATACGTAATGTTATCCGAAATATCTTTGTTTTTACGTGAAATTATTTCTTTGAATTGTAATTGTTCAATAACTGTTGCAGCCGATTCATTTATTTCTTTTATTAAAGCTTTATGCTGATCCGTAAAATTATTCGCATTTGGCGAAAGCAGATTTACTGAAGCAAATAAACGATCGTTAATGGTAATAGGTAAACTTATCACCGCTCTTGCTCCCTTCTGCATCCAGATTTTATCTTCGTCGCTTAAATCACCGGCTGTTTCAAAATCGGGTTTTTCATAAATTTGTCCTTTTAGATGGAAAGGGATAGTAGGAACATCCTTTGTAGAGATAAATTTACATGTGATGTCGGCCGTTTCAGTGTCCTTGAAAAATAAATTCCCATCCTGCCGTTCGAGGTCGTGTACCAAAATACTTACCCTGAAAACATTTTCGATGTTATCCGAAAGCAAATCAATGATACCCGAGTACACATCATTTAAATTATCGTACGAAATAAGTTTAGTTTTCGATTCGTTTAATATTTCGAGTTGTTTCGAATAGTTTTCGATAATGCGGTTCTGCTCGTATTGCATGAAGAAACTGGCGAAGCTCGTGCAAATATCCTTCACCATAATCTCAGTGTCGTTTGTATAAGTATTAGCATGCAACGAATAGAATCCAAAGAACCCATAGGTTTTGCCGGCATTGGCAATAGGAAAAAGAACGGCCGATTTATAAATATTTACAGGTTGATGTAATTCCCCATATAATTTTTTCCCTTTTTCATCTTTGTCAAATTCGACAATATGATTTTTAAATTCTTCAAGCGAATGTATAAGGTCTTTGTTAATTGTATTTGTGTCTGAATTCACTTTACGATCGCTGTTGGTTAAGCTATAGGTGTGTAAAGATGCGTGGTACCGGTCAAAAATATTAATACTGAAATAATGACTCTTATCGGAGTTATTACCAAGCAGCTTAAGAATTTTTGAATACATATTCATTGTTTCGTTCGAGGCCAGTACAATTTCCTTTACCTGATTAATAACATTTAAATCTGAATTGTGCTGTTTTAATTTTTCTTCGGCGAGCACCCTCTCACTAATATCCCTGCAAATAACCTGGGCACCGTCGTAAGCACCATTCTTTTCATCGTATTTAAACAAAACCGATTGGCCAACCCATAAGGTCCGCCCATCTTTTGTGGTAAACGGAAATTCACGGTACGATTCCCTTACTTTATTTTTAATCTGTTCTTTGTAATAAGCTTCTATTTTATGTTTATGATCTTCACGAACTAAAATTTTATAACTTTTTCCGAGTAATTCGTCTTTTCCATAGCCTGTATATTCAACTGTGACTTCATTTGCGTAATCAAAATTTCCCTTTTTATCAGTCGTATAAATAATGTCGTTTGCATTTTCAACCAATTTTCTGAATTGTTCTTCGTATTCGCGCCGTTCGGTTATGTCGTTGCCAATCCCCACAAAAATGCCATTATCCAATTTGGTATTATTCCATTGTATCCACCGGTGGCTTTTTGTTTTGGTTTCCAGTAAAACAGTAGCCGTGTCTGCAATCTCACCCTGTGTTATCTTGTTATATGGATTTTCGTCGGCGTTTACCACTTTGCGTACTTTCCACCAGCCTTGCCCAAGCACTTCTTCTTCTGTAAAGCCTAAAATTTTTGTAAATGTTTTATTAATGTAAATGATTTCCCCTTTTTTATTGGCAGCCATCACCAGCGATCCGCCCTCATTTATTACGGTGTTGGCAAAAACCAATCTGTCGGACAAACGGAGCCGTATATAAGTTGTAATTATGGAAACGAACAATACCGAAACTGTGGCCATCAGGTAAAGCGTTGAGCTGAATAATGGCATGCTAAGATTCATGCTTATGATGGCCGACAGAACAGTGATGATGATAGAGAAAACAACAAAATGTTTTGTTTTTTCGAATATTACGGTACCAAGGCTTAAGCTGATGATTTGCGAAATGATAAAATACGGATCAAGGGAAGAGTAATAACAAAGAAAAAGAAAGTAAAACGAAACGATAGCGTAAACGGCCGTAAGTATAATGGAAATGTTTTTTTTGATTTCGTCAACCAGATAAGATAAAATAGCGGTAACGAGTAAAAAAAAGGCGAGCGAAAACGACAAATATAATTTATCATCGTAATCATCGGTAATATAGGAATAAGCAAGGGCTGAAAAAGCGGTAATGGCAGAACCAAAAAATAAAAGGATGCGGCCGCTGCTTAAATTAATAATCCCTGATTCGCCGGTATCGGTTAAATCGTTGTTAAGTCCCCTCTTTTTACGCAGATAAAAAGCAATAAGGCCGATAATGATAACCAATAAAACCCCGCAGCATAACTTAATATTTTGCGAAACGGCAAAACCGGAATTTAAATGTATTGTTAAACCAAACAAGGTTTTAGTGTTTTTGCAACCATCTAAAAAATGCCTTTATGTAAGGCAAATTATACCGAAACCATTTAGCTGCCTTATCCAATAAAATAAGGCTAAAAAGCAATAAATTGATTTGGTGGTTTAAACAAAATTACCCTTTTGATGCTTTTAGCCTGTATAATAAGCCCTGAGTTATTAAGATTGGCTTTTTAATAAGTTGTTAAGGGCTATTGTAAAGGCAGGCTTTAAAAACAGACCTTTATTTTCAGATGTTTAATTTTTTGAATATGCAAAATAGAATCGTTGGGATTTTTGTTTTGTTTTTACTGTGTTCATTCAGTGGTTTACAGGCCCAATCAAACAAAGATTTGGAAGAAGAAGCCTACTATTACTTCAACAACAAAGATTACAAGAAAGCCTACGAACTTTACGATAAACTCTATACCAAAAACCCTAAGGATTTAGATTATAAATTCAAATTAGGTTATTGCTGTTTGTTTTATCCTGAAAAAAAGGACCGAGCTATTGTGATTTTTGAGGATATTAAGGCAAATAACAGTAAAAAATCGAAAGACATCGATTATTATGTTGGGAAGGCCTATCATGTAAATTACCGTTTCAGCGATGCCATTAAATCATTTGAAGCTTACCTTGCCATGATTGGGAATAAGGTGAGTGATGATGACAAATTATTTGTTGAAGACGCCAGGCATGTAATAAAAAACTGTAATAGCGGAATTGAATTAATTGATAAAAAAGTACAGGCTGATATCACCAATATCGGTTCGCCTATAAACTCAGATGAGGTGGAGGGTGTACCCGTAATTACGGCCGATGAATCAGTAATGATTTTTACTTATGCCGGTAAAAAAAGCATGGGAGGTAAATTAAATGAAGAATTAAAACCGGACGAAAACGGAGAGTACCGCGAAGACATTTTCATGAGCACTAAAAAAGCCGATTCTACCTGGAGCGAAGCATCGGGTATTCAATCCTTAAATACAAATGGAAACGATGCTGCCATTGCCATTTCGCCGGATGGACAAACCATCTTTACTTTTAGCAGCAATAACGATTTGGGTGATTTATACCAAAGTAATTTAGTTGGTAACGAATGGACCAAGCCCGAAAAATTAAATAAGAATGTAAATACCGAATTCTGGGAGGGCAGTTGTTCGATGACAGCCGATGGCCGTTACTTGTATTTTGCCAGTGAGCGCAAAGGCGGCCTTGGTGGAAGAGACATCTGGATTTCAGAAAAAATAAATGGCGATTGGGGACCGGCTACAAATTTAGGGCCAACAATTAATACATCATTCGATGA
>JAHEYE010000242.1 GCA_023251695.1 Sphingobacteriaceae bacterium
TTTTACCGGATATAAGTAAACTGGAAGTTTATAAAATACCAAGTGGTCCCGGAGTGCGTGTTGATGACGGATTTGAAGAGGGAATGGACATTCCGATTTATTACGACCCAATGATTGCCAAACTGGTTGTGCATGGTAAAGACCGTAAAGATGCTATTGATAAAATGCTAAGGGCTATTAACGATTATAAAATTGTTGGTGTTGAAACGACCCTTGATTTCTGCACCTTCGTTTTAAAACACGAAGCTTTTGTGTCGGGTAAATTTGATACAGGGTTTATTAAGCAATATTTCAGTCCTGAAATGTTAAATCCGGAAGGCAATGAAAACGACGAGGCGCTTGCCATTGCTGCTTCTTTCCTTTTTAACAGTCAAAAAAGCCAAAACCAGCCGGTTTTAGCCAATGGTGTTAAAAAAAGTAAATGGCGGGAAAACCGCCTCAAAACTTAGTGTAACTTTAGGTTACCTTTTGCGTAAAACCTAATAAACGGGTATATCATGCATACTGAATATATACTCATACACATTCTGAATAGGATTAAAACTCCTACCCTGCTCTTCTTTACGCTTTTAATTTTCAATACCCCTTTGTTTGCACAAGATCCACAGGATTTAACCATTCCGGTTACACAACAGGGCTATAAATGCCGTGCTGAAATTGTTAATGGTGATACCATTGCTGTAGTTGATCTTTACGATGTATATGTTTACACCGAATACGTTTTTAAAAATAACCGTCAGCGCGAACAATGGACCCGCATCAAATACAACGTTAAAAAGGTATATCCTTACGCTATTTTAGCCGCTGCCAAATTGAAAGAGTACGACCGCATTCTCGAACATATGCCCGATGAGAAAATGAAAAAAGCTTATTTACGTGTGTGTGAAAAGGATTTGAAAAACGAATTTGAAGACGAATTAAAAGAACTTTCCATTAATCAGGGCCGCGTACTTATGAAATTAATTGACCGCGAAACCGGGAAAACAACTTATGAAATCGTGAAAGAAATGCGTGGCGGTTTTCAGGCCTGTATGTGGCAAGCCGTGGCCAGAATTTTTGGTAATAACATGAAAGATGATTATGATGCAAACTTTGAAGACATCATGATTGAACGCGCCATAAAAATTGTTGAATCCGGACAGTTTTAATTACAGAATTAATTGGCTTAGGGATGCGGAAGGTTTAGTTCTTTTTTCCTTTTCGGAAAAAAAACCGCAGCGATAGCGGAGCCGGTAGCAGCCCGACCCGCCTCAGGCGGGTAAGCCCCAAAACTTCATAAAGTTAATTCTTAAATAAATCAAATCTGGACTTAGGCTGTTTCGAAATTTGCCAACTAAAACCCTTCAACCTAGCTTCATCAATATTCACTTCAGCTAACGGCGTTATAGTACTCTCCGGCTTCTTTATGAAAGTGACTCTATCCAGATCACCTTTATTGAACCAAACAACAATATCACTACAAACGGTTTTGTTAAGTCCTTTTATTTTCTTTTTCTGTTTCGGGAAATAAAGTATCTGCGAATTCCCCGTCACAACAATTTTCCGTATGGTATCATCCTTAAAAAACCCTTTGATCGTTTTTCCGGTAATCTGATTATACATGTTGTTATCAATCGAATCAGATTGCTGAACAACAAACGCGTTCCCGTCCAATAAAAAATCGTGAATGCCTTTCTTCGCCACGCACACCTGAATCTTCTTTGCAGTAGATTGTCCGTTTTGCGACCAAACAATTGGTGAATAGAACATGTGCATTAAAGAATCGGTTGTATTATAGGCCAGCGAATCGCACAAACCTTGTAGGTCAGTTTTATAAAACTTAACATGCCGGTAAGCTTTTATCATATTATTTACCGAATCAATATCACGGTGATAAAGTGTATCAGCTGTTAAATACAAAGAGTCGGTCTCAAATACACGCACATAAAGTGCTTTTTTGGTAACGAGAGCAATAGACCCTTTTTCAGTGTATTCAATATAATCCCCATATATAATAGATTTATTCGTTGTATCAATTAAACGTACATTATTAAAAGCACGGCCAAATCCTTTTTTCCTGTCGTATAATAAACTGTCGCCCGTTAACTTTTGTTCTTTTGTAACCAATATCGCATTTTTACTGAATGCAGAATTTTCATTTTCTGTATCATACCATCCGTTTTCACAATAAATATAATCCTGCTTACTTAAAATTATAGTTGGTCCAAGAAAGTAAGAAGTTTTATTGGATGTGTTGTAACGTAAAGTATCACCCCTCATGGTGTAGTCCTTATTTTTTAATTCAACATCATATTTAAAAGCTACCTCTTTGGTTGCCGAATAATAATGTCCGTTTTTACTGACAAGCGTATTTTGTTTATTCACTATCGTTCCGCCATCATAATAATTAGCAATAGAATTAGCTACGTCGTAAGTCATAAGGTTAGTGGTGAGCGTCATGTCCTTTTCAATGCATTTTACATTATCCTGTAGCGTGGCTAGTTTTGTAGCGCCATCGTAATGCAACTTATCACCATAAACAAAAATGCTATCGCCCTTGATAATCGATATTTTACCAAACGCATCCATGCTATTATTATCGAAGAGATATGCGCTATCACATTTCATCACGGCCCCCTCGTGTTCACATACCACATCGCCGATAAGCCGCTTTGCATTGATACCTTTATCAAAGCGGAGAACACCGGCGTGCCTGATCTCAATTTTTTTGCCGCCACCCGTTTTAACCGATGAACCAACAGTTTTAGTTTGAGCAGCCGGAGGTTTAGACACATCCTTTTTTTTAGATTGCGAGAATAACGAATCTCCAATGAACAAAACCAACACTATGTAAATTGCTTTTTTCAATTCGTTTCCCGTTTAGTGGGTTGCCACACGTTACTATCAACTCCTTTTACATAGATAATAAATCCTCTTAATAAAGCGAGATTCATCAAATAAAAATGACTGACAAAGCGGAGAAGGGAAAAATTAATATTGAGAAGCAGGTCGATCACCGGTGTAAAAAATCCAAATAATTGAGCCGCAAATAAGAACACAAACCATCGGTCGTGAAACATTAAAACAAAAGAAGTACCGAAGCAGATTATTAATAAAAACGGCGTGAGCCATCTCAATACCTTATGCGACCAAAATGCAAATGCGGTTCCATTAAATTTCCACAATAAAGCTCTGTACCGATTAAGGTTCTGGAAATTGCCAATGGAGATCCTCACTTTACGTTTAAACTCTTCCTGCGCCTCCGAAGGAACATCTTCATTACATACTGCCTCCTTGTCAAAAACAATTTGTTTCCCCTGCTCTATTACATTGAGCGTAATATAAAAATCATCCATGTAAAAGTTCTTGGGAACAGGTGAAAAATTTTCTTTGCGGATTGCGTAACACCCTCCCTCGGCACCCATGATTGCGTTCCAGCGGATGCTTTCAGCATTTTTTATTTTATTCTCTAAAGCGATATAAGTCTTCTCCTGCGAAGCAATACCTTTATTGCTTACCGACACTTTAATGATATTTGCTGCCACCTGAGCTATGTTTTCATTTTTGAAATGGCGGATCAAATTAAAAATGGTTTCGGGCTTAAAGATCACATTCGCATCGGTTAAAATAAAAAGAGGTTGTTTTGCTTCGAAAGCTAATTGATTAATGATCCCTGATTTTCCGGTTCTCCCACCAAAACGGATTAGTTTCAATTGCGGGAATTTTTTGGCCAGCTCTTCAATGATCGCGTCCGTTTTATCGGTAGACGCATCGGAGCCGATGTAAACTGTTAATTTATTCAGAGGATAAGTACTATTAAAAACGGAATTTATTTTTTCGCCAATTACTTTTTCCTCGTTATAGGCTGCCATTAGCAACGCAACCTCCGGTAAATCATCACCGGGTGTGAATTCCTGATTTGAATTTTTTCTACCGCCTGTAAAAACGAGTAACCATAGTGGATACACAACATACGAGTGCACTATGGCATATGACGAAAGAATAAATATGACCAGCAGCAAACTATGCATTCAAATTTGATTTGTAAAAATTAACTAGGCCGGTCACCACTTTTTTATTATCAAGTTCGCTTTCGGCAAAGTTCAGTGCCCCTTGTTCAAGCGTTTGGCGTTTTGTTTCGTCCTTGAGTATTTCAACTACTGCTTTTGTAAAATCAGCCGCCGAATCAGCAATACAAATATTTTTTCCATGGGTACAATTTATTCCTTCGGCACCAACCGAGGTTGAAACAATGGCTTTACCATAAGCAAAGCCCTCAATAATTTTTATCCTTAAACCGCTGCCCGATAACAAAGGCACAATCATTATCTGATTCTCATTGTAAAACATTTTCGAGTCTTTCACCGATTCTACCACGTTTATATTTGGCCCTTTTAATTTCATAAACCGCTGCGGCATATAACGTCCGGCCAGAATAAATTTAGCATCAGGTGCCTGTTTCAGAATATTTTTCCAACAATTATTCAAAAACCAATCTACAGCCTCCACATTTGGCATCCAATCCATACTGGCAAAATGAAAAATGGTTTTCGGTTTGGTTATTGTATCTGTTTTTTTTCTGTAAGCCTCCACATTAACCCCGGTAATACATGTATAAATAGGTTTTTTACAGCCCAATTTCTCAAAAAAATTCTTATCAAAATCTGTAATCGTAACAATTGTATCAAGTTCATTAATGGTTCTTAATTCGAATTTTTTAAGGCGCTTAGTCTGTAAATTCAGATACAATCGTTTTAAAAATGAAGTTTCATTTTTCAAATGACGCTCCCAAATCAAATATTCAATATTATGAGCGCGCAATGCTATTTTAGCTTTAGAATATTTCCGGATGATTGGAATATAAGTGGCAACAAAGAGTCCCTCAAGCTGAATCACATCAAATGTATTTGACTTGAGTTTTTCAATTAATTTATTTTCGAAATTTTTAAAATAAAAGCGGCTTACAAAATAGGATTGTGACGAAAATAAATTTCTAATGGCGCCAAAGGCATTCACGTCGGTATTTTCATAAACAGATTCGTAATTCGCCTTTGTACGGTACTCCTGCGGAACTTCAGAATCCTTTTTAAAATGTTTTTTGGTATTAATAGTCATTACATGTAATTCAACGCTATTCGAAATAAAACCCATACCCATGTTATAAATAGCAATAGAACTGCCGTCATTAGGCGGGTAAGGGGCTTTGTTACATATTTGCAGTATACGCATTAACTTTTATTACGGGAAAATAATTTTTTAATTGGAAGTAAATATGAATCCATGTCGAACAATGCTGAATCGGTTGCTGCCTTATAGGTAAGGAAAATACCAACCGGTAAAAAAATATAGAGCGGCAGCCACAT
>JAHEYE010000243.1 GCA_023251695.1 Sphingobacteriaceae bacterium
GCGGTTTGTCCGTTACAGATACTAACCGGTGCTGCGGTAATACTTGGAACGGCACTAATTGTAACAGTCGTTGTTAAGTTAGAAGAACAAGTGGCTATGGTGCCCGCTAAAGTATAAGTCGTAGTAACAGTGGGTGTAACAATGATAGTTCCTGTGGTAGGACCTGTATTCCAAGTATAGGTTGATGCTCCGCTTCCATTCAACGTTGCCGTTTGTCCGGCACAAATAGTAGGGCTGTTAACCGTTAGTGTAGGCCCAGTGATTACTGTAATTATTGATTGGGCCCTGTACGTTTGGCTTGGACAAAAACCAACAGAAACAGTGTAAGTTCCCGGAATTGTATAAACTGATGTTGTGAAAACGCTTCCAAATCCAACGAAGCCTCCTCCGGGATTTTGATAATACCATCCCATGGCATATCCGGCACTATTGCCTGCATTCAATGTAGCTGAATTATTCACGCATATTGTAACCGCAGGTGTAGCTGTAATGGTTGGGACAGCCTGTACAGTGCCTGTTGACCCCGAACCGCCCCTAGTTGCACCGTTTGGAGGAAAATTTGCTGCGATTAATCCATTATTACCCGAAACAATCCCATTTACGCCTCCGGAAACATTATTTGCTGGCAATGCACCCGTAACTCCTATATAACCACCTCCTCCGCCTGCTCCAGGGCCATAAGCTTCCGAATTTGTACAACCTCCACCGAAAGCCTGATTAGCTCCTGCGCCACCACGTGCAAAAATCGCAGTTGCCGCGGTTAAGTTAGTTGTACCCACAACATTTAATATAACGGTTCCTCCCCCTCCTCCTCCACTGGCACCTTCTTTTCCGTTACAAAAGCCTCCGTTAATTGGTGGAGTTCCTGCACCACCATCAGCAACAATAGTACCCGCACCTGTTAAATCTCCATAGCATATAATATAAATCATACCCCCGCCATTTCCGGCAGGCGCACCTTGATTGTCGTTCGAGTCCCCTGAACCACCACCTCCACCTAAAAATATTTTACCTGTGGAATAATCTAATGGCCTTCCACCGAATCCTCCCATGTTACGTCTACCGTCTCCGCCCCAACCTCCTGCGCCGGGTCCAATAGTATTTGGATTTTGGTTATTAGAAGAGAAAGAATAACCCCCTCGTCCACCTCCGGAAGAAGTAACAGTCGAAAAACCTGCAGATTCTAAATTCCAGGCCGCATTATAACCTGCAACGGGGTTACCATAAGCAATATAGTTAGCAACTACTCCTCCATTTGCTCCACCACCGCCACCTGAATTATGTGATGTTGCTCCGCCGCCGCCATTAGCAATTGCACCGCGGCAAAAAACACCGGAAAAAGACTTATAAGCGGTTGTGTCTCCGGCAATACTTTCCCCTTTATACCCGCCCTCTGCCGGTTTTATAGAACCGAATTTATTTGCCGCGGAAATTGTTGAAGCGTTTTCTACACCTCCACCCCGAAACCCTTTTGCATTAACGCTAAAAGAAGGCGTACTACTAATTGAAGTGTTTGATAGAGATTCAACTGCCAAGACACCACCCGTAGTACCATTCCATGGAGGACATGTTAAATACCCCACTCCGCTAATTGTTAATGTAGTGTAGCGAGGTACACGTATTATCTGTGTTTTTCCAACAGACGTATAGTTTTTTGAAATATTACAGTCCAATCCGAGAGAAGTTGGGCTAATTACAGAATTCACCTGGGCAAATTCATAATTCCCAGCCTCATTATAATTTGTGACATATCCCATAGAGGTGTCAGCTGGCAGGGTCATTGTTGTGTCAATAAACCAAGCTTTGCTGGCTCTTACACTTGCTCCTTGCATCTGAATAATCAGAATTAAATCGCCGGCCGAAAAGCCCACAGTACTTCCAACGTTTAGCACAGTAGTAGCAGCTGCATTTGAAGTTAGGGGAGTATAAATATTTACAATGGTGTTAGCAACGGTGATATTTCCAACGCCGTCTTTTCCTCTTTGTGCGAAAAGCGAAATGGTAAATACCGATAGCAAGAACAGGATGTAATGTTTTTTCATTTTCTATTTAATTCAAAAATGGGTTTTACTAAGACTCTAATTTAGCGAAAATTCCTCTAAAACCATTTTACCGTTAGTCATTTTTTGGGCTGTTCACTCAATAAAAAACCCTATACTTAACTATACGTAAGACGACCTTTATCCGTTGGGTTCTTGGGGACTAAATAAAATGGAATTAAAAGGGTAGCTAAACTTAAAAAAACAAAAAAGTCCCCTAATAGAGGACGTTTTTGATCCAAAGCAAAATTGCTTAACCCTTAATTATAACAAATTGCTTATTTTTTAGTTTAATTTGAAAGGAGGAATTTTACCCTCATTCATTAACTGAACGCTTTTCTTTTTATGCTCTTCAAAATTTCCGAAGGCTAAAGCGTCTAACATTTCTTTTTTGGTCATGTTTGGATTACCAAACTGCTTACGGATTTCTTCCTCGCACCGCTCAACATACTTCTCAAACTTAACGGGCGCCCACAAATATTCTTTCTTAACGGCTTCTTTATCAAATTTAAATTCCTCCGGTAAACCACCTTCAATTTTTGATTTGATATCCAAACCTTCGTAGCTTTTTGGCAACTGGCGGTTATCAAATAAAAATGGTTTTGAAATCATAATGACATGCTTCTTTCTCTTGGGATCGATCATAGATAATCCTTCGATGCGCAAACCTTTTTTCTTAAGGCCGTTAAATTTGCTTTCAAAGCTTTTAAGTATCTCAAACATAGTTTATAAAGTGGGATTGTAAAGTTACTAACAAATCCTGTTAATAATTAGGGCTTTTAGACGAAGCTCGCTTTTCATAGACAGAAAAAATAGTTGAAATAGTGTTGCTAAGCTGTTCACAAGGGGTTAATCACGTCTTAATAAAATTATAAATCATTGATTTACAATAAATTACTGGTTAATATAGTCAGTGTTTATTTCTTTGAAGCTGAGGCGATTCGCTTCTTCCCAAAATCAAGAATTGAATCGATGAATTCGTATGGCTTATAGTGGTTTAAGGCCGCCTGATGGTATATACATGTTGCGGGCGTCATGCCCGGTAAAGAATTTACTTCTATAAAAATTACTTCGATTTTATTGCTGTCAAAAATCCTAACGAAAGCATCAATCCTGCAATAGCCAATAACGCCCAATGCTTTTGCCGCTTTACCTAATGCTTCTTTTACTTTATCAGAAATTTGCTGTCGCTCTTTTGGATTTGTTGAATATCTAGCGGGTGTAATGTTTTGTCCTTGTCCGGCTAAAAATTTTTCTTCAAGACTTAAAATATCCCCCTCGGCTAAAGCCTCAGACGCTTCAAATACTTCGTATTCTAATTCGCCTTTGGAATTAAACTTAGTAAGCATTCCTCCCGTAATTTCTAAAAAATGTTTTGCGTTATTTTCTAAAATCAATTCTTCAACTAATATTAATTGTTTTTGTGGAAATTCCTCTTTTGGTTTTATATGTAATGTTTCAGCCGCTTTTGCATCTAACTCTTCGCCTATTCTAAACATTAATGTTGCAAACGCATCAAACTCATCAAACGTTTTTATTTTTTTAACCGCACTACTACAGCCGTCATCAACAGGCTTTGCTATGAATGGATATTTATAATCACTCTGAAGAGTTTTCTTCAATTCTTCTTTTTTATTCTTCCAATCCGTTGCGGTAATTAACATGTGTTTTGCAACAAGTAAACCGTTTTTCATTAAGATCTCGTTAGTCCGGTATTTATCAATTGTAATCTCAGAGCTTGATTTATCAGAACCATTATAAGATAATCCTACATGCTCTAATTTTTCTTGCACTGAACCATCTTCGCCCGGACGGCCATGCAATGCAATAAAAACCTGACTAACTTCTTTCGCTAAATCCTTATATGATAATAATTGCGGCGCTTGTAAATTATTTAACGATGCATATTTTTCAGTTATAGTTTTGCATTCGTTTAAGATTTGTTTGATGATAGGATGTACTTTATACGAATTCATTTTTTCCTTTATGTCATCCGCATTATCTTTTAATAAAAGATTAATGGGAATTTTATACATCAAATGATTATCGTGATCGCCTGTTAAGAAAACTGGAATTGGTGCATATTTTTCTGATGAAGCTAATTTCTCATAAATATTTCTTCCGCTTTCAACAGAAATATGTCTTTCAGAAGAATAACCTCCCAAAATAACTGCGATTTTAATTTTATTAGCACCCGCATTTTTTTCGTGACTAATATCATCATCTAATTGTTTTAAAAGATGGCTATAATTTGTTGCACCTTTCATATTCCTAATTCGTTTTGCTAAAGATGTGCGGATTATAAAAGTTAGGAATTGAGATGGGTTTAACCCAATTTCGGCTGCCTGATGAAAGAAGAACGAGGAAGGCATCATTCCGGAAGTTGTATTCGGGTCGTTCAAAAATATTTTTCCTTCTTTGCTCAGGAAACCGTCAATTCTTGCGTACACATCAAAATTTAATTCATAAAATAATTTCTCGCAATCTTTCCGTATTGCGTTTATTTGTTCTTCAGGTAAATCAATTGGGGTGATCTTCCGCGACAAGCCCGGCATGTATTTGCTTCTGTAGTCAAATAATTCTTTTCCTTTTCTTATCTCTGTCGGAGGCAGAGCAACAGCTTTCCCTTTTTCATCTTCAATTACTATACAGCTGAATTCTTTTCCTTCAATAAATCCTTCTATTAATACGGTACTCTCCCCATCCAAACTTTCTGCAACAATTCCTTCTTTTGATTTTAGCTCCGCATTAAAAACCTCGATTAAGGTATTTGGACTGTAAACAATTTTTCCGGCATCAATACGTATTGGCATTCCGATTCCTTCACGGATATCGGTAAGATGACGAACATATTCGATCTTTCCCTCTTCATCCAATTTATTCCATTCACCGGCATCCACCCATTTAGTAAAAAGTGCTTTTTCAACGGCCGACATAAAATCGAATTCACTGTCTTTACTTAAAATTGTTACGCCGATAGATGAGCCCTGGTTAGCAGGCTTAATAACAATTGGAAAACCAATTTCTTTTTTTGCTTTATCCCAAACGCCTTTGCAGTTTCCGTTAATCCAATCGTTTCTGTCTATCGTAAAAAATGGCGGTGAATTAAATCCGGCCTTCACCATTAAATTTTTTTGAACCGCTTTATCGATACCAATTGCAGAAGGTAAAACTCCGGAACCCGAATAAGGGATGCTCAAATATTCGAATAAGCCCTGGATTCTTCCATCTTCCCCATATGGACCATGCAAGCATAGAAATGCAAAATCAATTAAATTTTTTAGTTCGTCAACGCT
>JAHEYE010000244.1 GCA_023251695.1 Sphingobacteriaceae bacterium
GCTTTTGTCCACCGGGTAAACTCATGTTTCCTAACCAATCGAATACATTCAGTTTATTGCACCCTCCGCCGGTTCCGCAGGAGCCGTTATTATTACAGCCTGCAGGAACGCCTGTTGATATATTATGATTACCGCGACCGGTATTACAATTGCCGCAACTCATGGTTAATTCGAAAGGTTAAAATTACTCCATTTTTATGGCTTTTCAAATGGTTTTCACCTAATTATTAAGAGTGTATTGTTGAAGCATTTTTAAAAAAGGGCTCACTAAAATGCTTAATTTCATAGGCGAAATGAGAAAACTATTTTTACTATTTACGGTTGGAATATTGGCAGGATGTGATAAAGAACAGGAAGTGAAGAGTGATTGTCCGGATGTTTATTATGCGATTACCTCGCCCGATTTGCTTAACAATAAACTAAAAACAGGAACTTATTGGGTCTATTTAGATTCGGTAAGTATGGCAACTGATAGTACTGCTATTTCAAGTTACTCGGAAGGAAAAGCCGGAACATGCGAAGAATTTCATGCTTACGGTTACAATATGGTTACTTATCCTGCTTTGTTAGGCTCCAACATGGCCATTTACCAAGGAGGGATAGAAAAAAATACAGGCGGACTTCCGAATACCGGTATAAAGATTTATACTGACTTTAATTACCCTGATAGTTCATCAACTTTTACCTGCAGCAGGTTAGATTCCTGTTTTATTTACGACAGGTATTATAAACGCGTTGAAAAAGTTATAGTGGCATCTGATCCTTCCAATATTGGTAAAACAAAATCTATTTATTATTTTAATTCGGATTACGGGTTACTCCGTCAGGATAAATTTAATGCAAGCAGTGTTTTAACCTCAAAAAGATTGCTGAAGCGGAAAAACATCGTGAGATAAAGATCATCATGAATTATTGGCTTATCAAATCGGAACCTGATGCCTACAGTTGGGATCAATTAAAGAAAGATAAAAAGACAGCATGGACCGGTGTCCGTAATTACGCCGCGCGTAATAATTTAAAGGCAATGAAAAAAGGTGACCTCTGTTTTTTTTATCACAGCAATGAAGGAAAAAATATTGTGGGTATTGCTAAAGTGGCAAAAGAGTTTTATCAGGATCCGACCACTCAGGAAGATGCTTGGGTTTGCGTGGATATGGAACCATACATGCAATTTAAAACCCCTGTTGATCTGTCGGCTTTGAAAAAAGATAATCTCTTAAAAGAAATGCAGTTTGTAAAAATCGGACGGCTCTCAGTAAGCGTTGTAAAAAAAGAGGAGTTTGATATGGTTTGCAAGTTGGGCGGATTATAAATAAAAAGGCCATCATTCCTGACAGCCTTTCTTTTCCTTAAGAGTTATATTCTAAGAGTTAACGAGTAATTTAAATCCTTTACCGTGAATATTGATGATCTCAACTTTTGAATCATCTTTTAAATATTTCCGCAATTTTGCAATGTAAACATCCATACTTCGGCCATTGAAATAATTATCATCGTGCCAAATGGTTTTCAAAGCAAAGTTCCTGTCTAACACATCATTTTTATGTACGCATAATAAACGTAACAACTGACTTTCTTTTGTTGTTAATTTTTGTTCCATTGCATTATGCAGCAACAATTGCTTTTCAGAATTAAACTGATACTTACCGATATCAAATGTAGATTCGTTTGTATCCTGAGAACGGTTTTTATTACTCCGGCGTAGAACCGCATTAATACGTACCATTAATTCTTCCATACTGAATGGCTTGGTGATATAATCATCGCCCCCTGCATTAAAGCCTTCTATAGTATCTTCTTTCATGCTTTTAGCCGTTAAGAAGATAATCGGTACATTTTTGTCGCTTACCCGTATTTCTTTTGCGAGGGTGATACCATCTTTATGAGGCATCATTACATCTAACAATAATAAGTCAAAAGTTCCCTTACAAAATGCGTCATATCCTTTATTGCCATCGTCGGCTAACTTGGTTTCAAAGCCTTTAGCATTTAGATATTCTTCTAAAAGTGTTCCCAGGCTCGGATCGTCCTCTACCAATAATACTCTGGTTTTTACAGCTTCCATAATTGTTAATTTTAACATTAAAGGTAATGCATATATCGGGCCAAAAAAAGGCCTTTTAACAATTATTAGGTATTGGGCTTAAGCGGAAGGAGTACTGTAAAAGTACTGCCCTTACCCAATTCGCTATTCACGCTAATCTCTCCTCCATGCTTATTTACAACGGCTTGCACGTACGAAAGACCTAGTCCGAAACCTTTTACGTTGTGCACATTTCCGGTTGGAACACGATAGAATTTATCGAAGATTTTGCGCTGATTCTCTTTACTGATGCCTATGCCATTATCGCGCATAATAATCTCAATTCCCATTTCGGCATCGTGGGTAGTAATGTTTATTTCAGGATTTTCTTTGGAGTATTTAAGCGCGTTATCTATCAGGTTAAAGATGATATTTGTTAAGTGGACCCTGTCGGCGAGCAAACGTATTTTAGTCGCGTTGAGGTTAGTGGTAATTTTACCGTTGCGTTGTTCAACAAGCAAATTGGTATTATTAATAGCTGTATTAATAATTTCGTGCACATCCAGCTCGTTGAGTTTTAATTTAAATTCGCCTTTATCAAGTATCGCTGTTTGTAAAATACTTTCCACTAAAACACTTAAACGTTTATTCTCATCCTTAATCATTTTTAAAAAACGCTGTTGTTTTTCGGGCGTTGTTGTTACGCTGTGGTCACCAAGCATTTCAGAAGCCAGCGAAATGGTACTGATAGGCGTTTTAAATTCGTGTGTCATGTTACTTATGAAATCATTTTTAATGGTATTCAGTTTTTTCTGACGGAGAATAGTGAAAATAAAATAATAGAAAGAAAAAATGAGTATCAATAAAACAAGTCCTGATACAATGAGCATCGACCACATTGTTTTTAATAAGTATTTGTTTTGATGCGGAAAGTGAACTGTTAAATATTCGGGAGTGATAAAAATATTATTTGGGGATAAATTAACTTTATAGCCTATGCCCAGCGAATCTTGTTCAGATTCAGCTTCACTTAAATTCGCCGTTTTAAAACTGCCCGGATGTTGTGTGGAAATCACAAACTTGTATTTAGCATCAATGTTCTGGTATTTAAGTTCAATAGCTAAAATCGAATCGAGTTTCCGTTTGTTAACCTTTGGTTTATAATTGGTATAAACATTTACAACTTCAAGTTCATCAAAAAGGTCTTTGTAAATTTCCTCTTTGTGTTTTAATAGTTCATCCCTTACATTTTCAATTTGTTTAACGGTATCATTTCTGTTTGGATTAAAGTGATAAGGGAAATTATCCGTAAACTTTATCGAATCATTTTTTTGAAATTCTTTTTGTGAATACACACTGGTTGAAACGCCACCGGAATCTTTGCTTAAAATAGAATACAACTTAATTACATCACCTTCAACAACTCCTTGCGTACGTTTTTTATATTTTTTCGACAGCTTATCCGCATAAGCCGCTTTTTCAAGTTTCTTTGCCGTATTATTTAAGGCTTGCCTTACACATAAACCGAATTGTTCCTTCTTCAGACTCCAATCATTCATGATCCAATACGCCTGAATGGCAATTAAAGCCAGAAAAGCTAAAGCCACAACAATTGATATGAGTCCGAAATTCTGCTTATTCACTTGGTAAAGATAAACAAATACACGGGTGTAAAATAAAATACCCCCGTTTATGGCGGGGGTATTAACTAAAATTAAGTATTTATCTTATTTGGTAATAAAGAAACGCTCGGTATAAACTTTATCACCGGCGGTCACCCGTATAAAATAAGTTCCGGCAGGAATTGCATTCAGATCAAGTTTTAATTTTTCTGTATGCGTTCCTTCTTTATTTTCACTTGTAACTGTAGCGCCTAAAACATTTACGACTTCAATTTTTGAGTAGTTTAATTTTTTTGTATCAACAAAAACAAAACCATTATTGCTTGGGTTTGGATAAATTTTGAAAGCAGAATTAATATCCTGTGTGTATTCAGCAATGCCCGATGCACCGGTAACGGTACCATTGAAACGGACTGTATCAATACGGAAAGTTCCGGCGCCGCTTTCTGCATTATAAGGATACCATCTGAATGTGTATGGTGTTGTTTGATTGGTAAAATTAGGACCGCTTAAATTAATTGTTCCGCCGGCTTCTTGTTTACCACCTGTTACAGTATAGTTGTCTAATGCCCAAAAGAAAACATTTGTTACCTGAACATTAATGTTTGTATTTCCTGAGACCATTGAAGGTAAGTTGGCTCCATAACTGTCCTTGTTACTTCTTACAACCCAAGTGCGCGGACCTGTACTTGAACGCGACATATTAAAAGTTATAGAACTTAAAGTAACTGTACTGCTATTAGGTGTTACAGTTACCTCATAATATTTAGCAGGATTAATAGCAGCGGTATAACTTGAATAAGTATCATTTCCATTCATAACACCAATATCCCATCCTGAAAATGCGAATACCCCGTTTGCAGAGGTTGATGTTGGAGTTCCTACTGCCATAAAAGAACCGAATGTAACACCTGTAGCCGTAGGCGGCGGGGTCGGATCCAAGGTTCCTGTGTTTGCAGTTCCCGACATCACAGAACCAAAATCATACATAACACTGAATGATTGCGAAAAGGCGCTAAGCCCTAAAAATAAAATGCTGATAGATAGTAAATGTTTAATCATATTAATTAATTTTATAGCGCAAAGTTAGGTAAAATAAAAGCATGAGAATTAAGATATTGTTAATATTTACTGTGATTAGCTTAACATTTAATGGTCAGAATGAGAACGGGTTAGTGAACTGGATGACATTTAAAGAAGCTCAGCTAAAGAACAAAACAGCCCCTAAACCGTTTTTAGTTGACATTTATACGGATTGGTGCGGATGGTGTAAGCACATGATGAAAACAACGTATTCCAATTCCGGTTTTGCAACCTACATTAATCAGAACTTTTATCCGGTAAAGTTTAATGCAGAAGGTAAGGATACCATTGAGTACAACGGAAAAACATATCTGCCAACCTCCAAAGAACCTAAAACACCGCATCAGCTGGCAATTAAATTTTTAGGCAGCAGTTTAACGTATCCTTCCACGGTTTTTATCACGAACAATTATGAGTTTAATTTACTCACACAGGGCTATCTCGATGAAAAGAAAATCGAACCTTTATTGATTTTTACTGTCGAAAATGTTTATAGAACCACACAGTACGAAGATTTTTCGGACCGCTTTACTAAAACATTTTACGATACGGTTTTCCCAAAAAAACAAATAAAAACATATTCTATACAGGAAGCA
>JAHEYE010000245.1 GCA_023251695.1 Sphingobacteriaceae bacterium
CCATCTTTACCTTTAGCAGCAATAACGATTTGGGTGATTTATACCAAAGTAATTTAGTTGGTAACGAATGGACCAAGCCCGAAAAATTAAATAAGAATGTAAATACCGAATTCTGGGAGGGTAGTTGTTCAATGACAGCCGATGGCCGTTACTTATATTTCGCCAGTGAGCGTAAAGGCGGCCTTGGCGGAAGGGACATTTGGATTTCAGAAAAAGTAAATGGGGATTGGGGTCCGGCTACAAATTTAGGGCCGACAATTAATACAGCGTTCGATGAAGATGCGCCTTTTATTCACCCCGACGGAATTACATTATTCATTAGTTCAAAGGGCCACACCAGTATTGGTGGATACGACATTATGTTTACCATTAAAAAAGACGGTGAGTGGTTGCCGCCAAAAAACATGGGTATTCCTTTAAATACAACTGAAGACGATCGTTATTATGTAATTAATGCAAAAGGTGATAAAGGATTTTTCTCATCCGACAGAGGAGGAGCAGGCGGAAAAGGAAAACAGGATATTTATGTTGTTACTCCGGGTATTTTAGGTGAGAAACCAATTATCGCCATGTTAAAAGGTACGGTGTATGGTAACGATGTACCAATGGAAGGTAAAATTGAAGTGTTTAAAGTTGCAACCAACGCACTCATTGGTCCTTATTATTCAAATAAAGTATCGGGCAAATATTTATTGGCATTGAGTCCGGGTTACGTTTATAAAGTGAAGTGTAGTGCTGTAGGGTATGATGCCATTGAAGAAGAATTGGATATTGAAAACCTTGATAAATTTTTAGAGATAAAAAAAGATTTTTATTTGTACACACCCGATTTCAAACCGACCAATACAAATATACCTTTAACGGCCATGACAAGTACGGCAGGTGTTCCGCCTTCAACCACAACCGCTACACCAACCGAAACTACCGCAACTGTAACAGAAACTACTGCAGCAGTTACCTCAAAAGATCCTTGCGATCCGGGAGCTCCAAAACCTGATTTCACGGCATTGAAAGGAAAATCATTAAACAATATTGAAGTATACAGGCAGCTATTAGCGATTGGCGGAAATATTTGTGCAGGTAACATGATTTTTAAAGTGCAGATTGCGGCTTACCGTCACCCGGAAAATTATAAATACGATCATTTAATTGAATATGGCAAGCCTGAAATTGTAGATTACCCAGATGGTATTACGCGTTTCACCCAAATGGAATTCAGAACATTAAAAGATGCAGAAGTACAGCGTCAGAAAGCCATCGCTAAAGGTCAGACAGACGCCTGGGTGGTAGGTTTCATAGATGGCAAACGCTATACTTTAGAGGAATTAATAATGTTGGATTTCTTAGGTAAATCAATAAATTGATTTGAGATTCCGATGGTTATCGGAATGACAAGCAGAATTGATTTGAGATTCCCATATTTATTGGGATGATGAGCTAAGTGATCTTGAAGGTACTGCTCTTAGCAGTGAACTAGTGTACTATTTGTTTGTGTTAATTATAAGAAAAACCCCCGCGGTGACGCAGGGGTTTTTTGATTTCAGAAAATGTTGTGTTGGTTTATTTGGTAACCAATAATTTTTTAGTTGATTTCCTGCTACCTGAACTTACTTCAATGAAATAATTTCCTGAAGAAATGCTTGATGGTAAATCAAAACTGTATTCGTAATTACCTGTTGCTAAATTTAAATCGCTAACAAAAGTTTTTACTTCTTGTCCGGCCACATTAAATAATTTAATATTTACGGTTGAAGCTTCGTTCAATCCGAAACTAACTTTTACGTTGCTGGTTGCCGGATTAGGAAATAAATTATAACTGTTTAAAAAGTTGGCAGCAGCATCGTGAACTCCGGTTGGGTTAATTACTATCATTCCTTTCATATTTGAAGTCGCAACGTGATTCTGACAAACGAAATACACTGTACCTGTTGATGCAGCAGAAAATGTAAAGGTTGTGAAGTTCGATCCCCAGCCCCCTGCCAAAGTTGCCGTTCCATTCGCCATCCATGTCGTTTGACTTACCTGAGCTGTTGGATGTATACTCGCAGCCTGAATTATCACCTGATCGCCAACAGCACAAGTAGTAACTGATGGAGAATAGGCAAAGCCTACAATATTAACACTATAAGTTGCTGCTTTAGAAGCAAAAATGGTTATGCATGCAAATAAAATTAAGTAGATTTTTTTCATATTTTTTAGTTTTAAGGTTATATACAAAAATAAAGCATTTTAAGCGATTTGAACAAATTATAGAGTTAAAAAATACAGATAATTGTTATAATTTGTTGATTAAATAGCCTGCTTTAAAATGGCTTTATCCGTAATTTAGGGCTTTCTTTTTCATACAATTTACTATGCAGAAAATTGATTATAACAACCAGCTTACTGATGTAGAAACCGCCAAACAATTAGGCCTTTTACCCGAGGAATTCGAAAAGATAAAAACCACTTTAGGACGGGTACCTAACTTTACAGAATTATCTGTTTATTCGGTGATGTGGAGCGAACATTGTTCTTACAAAAACTCAATTGTCTGGTTAAAAACTTTGCCGAAAGAGGGTCCACACATGTTGGCGAAAGCCGGAGAAGAAAACGCCGGACTGGTTGATATCGGTGAAGGCTTAGCTTGTGCATTTAAAATTGAATCACACAATCATCCCAGTGCATTAGAACCATATCAAGGAGCAGCCACAGGTGTAGGCGGCATTAACCGCGATATTTTTACAATGGGCGCTCGCCCTATTGCTCAATTAAATTCATTGCGTTTTGGTGATATCAATTCAGAAAAAACAAAATGGTTAGTTAAAGGTGTTGTAAAAGGAATTGGTGATTATGGAAATGCTTTTGGAATACCAACGGTTGGCGGAGAAGTATTTTTTGATGAATGTTATAATGTGAACCCTTTGGTAAATGCGATGAGTGTTGGCATTATGAGAAAAGGAGATATGGTGAGCGCAATTTCGTATGGCGAAGGAAATCCTGTATTTATTGTAGGTTCCTCAACCGGCAGAGATGGAATGGGAGGAGCTGCATTTGCGAGTAAAGATTTAACGGAGGATAGCGCTAAAGATTTACCTGCGGTTCAGGTAGGAGATCCGTTTCAGGAAAAATTATTATTGGAAGCGACGTTAGAAATTATTAAAACCGGTGCTGTAATCGGCATGCAGGATATGGGTGCAGCGGGTATTGCCTGCAGCACGAGTGAAATGAGTGCAAAAGGTGAGCATGGCATGGAAATTTGGTTAGATAAAGTTCCGGCGCGACAGCAAGGCATGCACCCTTTCGAATTTTTATTAAGTGAATCGCAAGAGCGCATGTTGGTGGTTGTGAAAAAAGGAAGGGAAAAAGAAATACTTGATATTTTTGATAAATGGGATTTGAATTGCGTGCAGATTGGTGTTGTTACAAAAGGCGATAGAATTAAATTTAAATTCCATGGCGATTTAGTAGCTGATCTTCCTGCACCTTCATTAGTTTTAGGAGGCGATGCCCCAGTTTACAAACGCGAATATAAAGAACCTGCTTATTATGCTGAATCAAAAAAATTCAAAATAGAAAGTGTTACCGAGCCAAAAGATTTGAAACCGGTAATGAAACATCTGGCCTCACATCCGAACATTGCATCTAAACGCTGGGTGTATAATCAGTACGATAGCATGGTGGGTACTGTTAACATGAGTACTAATATTGCAAGTGACGCCGCTATTGTGAATTTGAAAGGCACTAAAAAAGCACTGGCTATGAGTGTTGATTGTAACAGCCGTTACGTGAATGCTGATCCCGAAATTGGCTGTGCCATTGCTGTGAGTGAAGCAGCCCGTAATATTGTATGCAGTGGCGGTGAGCCAAGTGCAGTAACTAATTGTTTAAATTTCGGAAATCCTTATAACCCTGAAGTGTATTGGCAGTTTGTTGGTTCCATTAAAGGCATGAGCGCCGCCTGCACAAAATTTAAAACACCGGTAACAGGTGGTAACGTTAGTTTTTATAATCAATCGAGTTACGAAGGCCCTGTGTTTCCAACTCCTACTATTGGTATGATTGGAATCGTAATGGATAAAAAACACCAAACATCTTTGAGCTTTAAGAAAGAGGGTGATGTAATTTATTTAATTGGAAATAGTCATAACGATATTTCATCATCAGAATATGTATTCTCATATCACAAAGTAAAGAATACCCCAGCGCCGTATTTTAATTTAGAGGATGAATTCAATGTGCAAAACAGTGCTAAATCAATTATAAAAAGTGGTTTAATACAAAGCGCACACGATGTAAGCGATGGTGGTTTATTTATTACTTTATTGGAATCAGCATTAGCTAATAATTTGGGCTTCGAAATTAATTCAGATTCTGCTATCCGTAAGGATGCATTTTTATTTGGCGAAAGTCAGAGTAGGGTAGTGGTAAGCGTTGAAGCATCAAAAGGAGCTGAGTTAGAATCTGCTTTAAAGAAAGACAGCACTCCATTTACCAAATTAGGAATTGTAAAAGGAAATAAAATCGTTATCGACGGTTCTGATTACGGAACAGTATCAGAATACGCTACCGATTATAACACCAGCATCGAAAGCAAACTGAACTAAAGCGGCATGCCGACCGAGTTACCGCATCTCAAAAAAAAGCCACGTCATGCTGCCGCTGAAAGCGTACAGCATCCCTAAAAAAAGCCCCAGTCATGCCGACCGCGTTGCCGCCTCTCAAAAAAAAGCCACGTCATGCTGCCGCTGAAAGCGTAGGCAGCATCCCTAAAAAAAGCCCCAACAATTTTGTTGGGGCTTTTTTTAGTTACCAAGGTCTTCAAAGTTCACATCTTTCTCCGAACCATTATCGTTGTTCTCCGACACGGAGGTAACAGGCGGTGCGTTTTCGCGGATATTGTTTACCGCTTCGTTGAGCCCGTCGAGGAATTTTTCGAAATCCTCCTTATATAAAAATATTTTGTGTTTTTCGTAAAAGAATTTGCCATCCTGGCCAAATCGTTTTTTACTTTCAGTAATGGTTAAATAATAATCATTACCACGTGTTGATTTAACGTCAAAAAAATAAGTACGCTTACCCGCTCTTACCGCTTTTGAGAACAAATCATTTTCACCACTTCTTTCGTTTTTTTCGAATTCTTCCGACATATTTCTCTATTTAGGTTCACAACAAATATTAATAAAAAATAGCCCGAAATGAAGCCGTGTTAATAATTCGGGTTTTTTGTTAATTAAAGCCTTTAACAAAAAAAGCCCCAATTAATGCAGGGGCTTTAATAATCAAGCAATTAAGCATTATTGAACCACTAATTTTTTAGTCAC
>JAHEYE010000246.1 GCA_023251695.1 Sphingobacteriaceae bacterium
TTAGCAGGGAAAGTTGAGTTTGAAAAAGGATTAACTGATTTAACAGAGTCCTTATTATTGGTAATAGGATATGTATTTAAAATAGCTGCACCCGAACCTTTAATATATTTTCCAAATACACGCACAATGTCTTCCTTAGTTACTTTATTGTAACGGTCGATCTCATCTGATATACTTGAAGATTTACCTAACAATCTTTCCCACTCAGAAATAGTTGCGTTTTTACTGAACACTTCATCAACTCCCTGATAATATCCTGATTCGATATCCGATTTTACACGGGCTAAAGCTTCATCTGTGATACCTGTTTTCTCAAATTCTTCAATACTTGTTTTTACTAAAGCATCAATATCTGTAAATAATTTTTCAAGATTGAAATCTTCAGGTGGATAAGCAAAGATCTGTACCGAAAATTCACCCGATAATTCCATTGAACCATGACTAACGTTAGCCTGAACTGCTTTTTCAGTCTTTACAAAGTTCTTATAGAATACAGAGTTGTTTCCGCCACCCATCATTCTTCCTAAAATATCCAAGGCGGGCTCATCGCGGTGGTATTGAGGAACTGTTGGGTAAACACGTAAGTTCAAAGGGAAATAAGTTCTGTCCTTATAAGCTGTGTATTTATCTGTTGGGATAACTACAGGAGGAACACGTAATTTTTTTACTTCCGGACAAGGCTTAATATCGCCATAATATTTGTCAATTAATTTTAAAGCATCTTCCGGTTTAAAATCACCGCTTACTGAAAGTATCGCGTTGTTTGGTCCATACCAACGAAGAAAAAAGTTTTTCACGTCAGCCAAAGAAGCGCGGTTCAAATCATCAACATAACCAATTACCGGCCAGCTGTAAGGATGTTTTGGTGGATATAAAGCTTTATTAATCTCCTCAACAAATGCCATTGCGTAAGGTTGATTCTCTACATTCTGAGATTTTTCGTTCTTCACGGCATCACGCTGGTTCTCGAATTTCTTTGTAGTTAAAGAATCTAATAAGAATCCCATACGGTCAGCCTCTAACCATAAACCCATTTCAAGATAATTAGAAGGAAGCGTTTCAAAATAAACGGTTTTATCCTGCTGAGTGAAACCATTCATGTTACCACCCGCAGTACTTACCATTTTAAAATGCTCTTCATCGGCTACGTGCTTTGAGCCCTGGAACATCATGTGCTCGAAAAAGTGAGCAAATCCTGATTTTCCTAAATCTTCACGGTTCGAACCCACTTTATAGGTTACCATTACGTTAACCACCGGATCGGAATGATCTTCGCTTAATAATATGGTTAATCCGTTAGGTAGTTTCCATCTCTCGTATGGAATTACCAGTTTTCCCGGTTTTGCTTCTACTTTTTCTATTAATGTAGGTTGAGCCGTTAAAGTTGTTAAACCTAAAACACTTAACGTGATGGATGCGATGATACTTTTTTTCATTTTGTTATAGTTATTTGTGTCGCTAAATTAAATTAAAATTAAATCGAACCAATACCACCTATTGGGTGATATTATCCGTTGGTGTATTATTTTCAGGATTTTCAGGTGTTATCTCTGGATTTACAACTGTATCACCATTTTCGCCATCCACTTCATCTTCATGGTCAACCTTGGTTACAGCAGCAATTTCATCGCTTTCCTGAATGTTTATTAACCTTACGCCCTGCGTTGCCCTGCCCATTACCCTTAAATCTTTTACGTTCATACGGATGGTAATTCCATTCTTGGTAATAATCATTAAGTCATTGGCATCGGTAACCGATTTGATGGCCACTAAATTCCCGGTTTTATCGGTAATATTGATCGTTTTTACACCCTTACCGCCACGGTTAGTTACACGGTATTCGTCAATTTCTGAACGTTTACCATAGCCTTTTTCCGAAACAACCAGTACGTTAGCGCTTGTATCATTGATGCAAATCATTCCAATTACCTCATTTTTTCCACCCTCATCATCTGCTAAGTCAATACCAATAACACCGGAGGCGTTACGTCCCATCGGACGGACTTTCTCTTCGTTGAAACGGCAAACTTTTCCGAGTTTGGTGGCTAACATTATCTCATTCTTACCATTTGTCAATGCAGCCTCAAGTAATACATCTCCTTCGCGGATAGTTATCGCGTTGATGCCATTTGCGCGTGGACGGGAATAAGCTTCCAAGGTTGTCTTCTTGATGATTCCTTCCTTGGTACAAAGGATAATGAAATTATTATTGATGTATTCTTCGTCCGATAAATTTTTCACATTAATAAATGCTTTTACTTTATCGTCAGCCGGAATATTCAATAAATTTTGAATAGCGCGGCCTTTACTTGTTTTGTTTCCTTCCGGAATTTCGAAAGCACGCAGCCAGAAAACTTGTCCTTTTTCGGTAAACAACAATAAATAATTATGTGTTGAAGCAACGAACATGTGCTCGATAAAATCTTCTTCACGGGTCGAGGAGCCTTTGCTTCCTTTCCCTCCTCTTCCTTGGGCACGGTATTCGTCCAGACTCGTACGCTTGATGTAACCCATGTGCGAAATTGTAATGACAACATCTTCATCCGCAATCATATCTTCCATCTTAATATCATCGCCCGAAAAAACAATATCAGTACGGCGCGCATCACCATATTTTTCTTTTATCTCTGTAATTTCCTCTTTAATGATTTTGAATCGTAATTTCTCGTCATTTAAAACACTGTTTAAATAAGCGATTACTTTTTTCAATTCTTCATATTCACCTTTTAATTTATCACGTTCAAGTCCGGTTAAAGCACGCAAGCGCATATCAAGTATGGCGCGACTTTGTATTTCGGTCAGACTGAATTTGCTCATTAATTCATCGCGTGCTGTATCGGGTGTTTCGCTTTCGCGGATGACTTTAATTACAGCATCAAGATTATCGATAGCGATTAATAAGCCTTCTAAAATGTGTGCGCGTTTTTCAGCTTGTGCCAAATCAAATTTAGTACGGCGTACAACCACATCATGACGGTGTTCAACGAAATAATGAATCTGATCTTTTAAATTCAACATCAGTGGGCGTCCGCCAACTAAAGCAATGTTATTTACTGAGAATGAGGTTTGTAATGAAGTAAACTTATATAAATTGTTTAACACAACATTTGAAATAGCGTCGCGTTTCAATTCATAAACGATGCGCATTCCATCTCTGTCCGATTCGTCGCGGATATCAGAGATTCCTTCCAGTTTTTTATCATTTACAAGTTCGGCTGTTTTCTTTATCATCTCCGCTTTATTAAGCTGATAAGGAATTTCGTTTACAATAATGCGCTCTCTGTCTTTATGGTTTTCTATTGTCGCTTTTGCACGCAATACAATTCTGCCTCTTCCTGTTTCAAAAGCTTCTTTAACACCTGCAAAACCATAAATAGTTCCGCCAGTTGGGAAGTCGGGAGCTTTTACAAATTGCATTAATCCTGCGATGTCAATATCACGGTTATCAATATAAGCCATGCAGGCATCACAAATTTCAGTTAAGTTATGTGGTGCCATGTTAGTGGCCATCCCTACTGCAATTCCAGATGCACCATTCACTAATAAATTAGGAATACGTGTAGGCATAACCGTAGGCTCAGTTAATGAGTCATCAAAATTCGGACGGAAATCGACTGTGTCTTTTTCCAAATCAGAAATAATTTCTTCTGCAATTTTACGTAAACGGGCTTCTGTATAACGCATTGCTGCCGGAGGATCGCCGTCAATACTTCCGTAATTTCCTTGGCCGTCAACCAGCATATAACGCAAACTCCAATCCTGTGCCATACGTACCATTGTATCGTAAACACTCGCATCACCGTGCGGATGGTATTTTCCTAAAACTTCACCTACAATACGTGCGCTTTTTTTATAGGGCCTGTTGCTCATTAATCCGAGTTCCAGCATTCCGTAAAGTACCCGGCGGTGAACAGGTTTTAAACCGTCGCGCACATCCGGTAAAGCACGCGATACAATAACCGACATCGAATAATCGATGTAGGCCGTTTTCATTTCATCTTCAATGTTAATGGGGATAATTTTCTCTCCGTCTGCCATAGTCGTTAGTTTGTTTCTGTTAAAAAATTTTGATTTAAAGAGCCCTGTTTTGTGATTTATTTTGAGGTATTTTGTAACCTAAAATTCACAAAAATCGTACACCATAAAAATCATCTTACATCCCCCTAAACTAACCAAAAAAGCGCTATTGGAAGGGGATACTTATCAACATTTTTATTGTTAAAAAAAGTGTTTTTCCCCTCGGTCCAAAGCACTTTTTAAACTGTACTTTTGATTGTGGCATCATATATGCTATATAAATTTAAAAAGAACTATTATGGAAGCTAAATTTTCGCCCAGAGTTAAAGACGTAATCACTTACAGCCGTGAGGAAGCATTACGTTTAGGGCACGATTTTATAGGTATAGAACACTTAATGCTGGGAATGATACGTGACGGTGAAGGTGTTGGAATCCGTCTCTTAAAAAAACTAACCATTGATACTCAGGAATTAAGGAAAAACATTGAAGGCAGCTTAACGCCGGGATCCCGTAAATCAAATAACCTTGCTAATATTCCATTGGTAAAACAAGCCGAAAAGACATTAAAACTGACATATCTGGAAGCTAAAACCTTTAAAGCAGTACAAATTGGCACAGAGCATTTATTGCTGTGTATTTTAAAAGATACAGATAATGTGGTAACAAAAGCACTGTTACGAGTGGGGATAGATTATGAGGCTGTAAGAGTAGAACTTGAAAATTTCATGGAAAATCCAAGTAAAATTGAAAATACCGCTGCAGATGATGATGAAGGCGAAGAAACAGGTTTCGGAGGAGGAGGAGGTTCAGGTGGCGGACAAGGCGGTTCGACTAAAAAACAAGGTGAGAGTAAGTCGAAAACACCGGTTCTGGACAACTTTGGCAGGGATCTGACTAAAATGGCTGAGGACGGTAAATTAGACCCTGTAGTGGGCCGTGAGAAGGAAATTGAGCGTGTTTCACAGATATTATCCCGCCGTAAAAAGAATAATCCAATTTTAATCGGTGAGCCGGGCGTTGGTAAATCATCCATCGCCGAAGGTTTAGCCCTACGCATAGTTCAACGTAAAGTAAGCCGCGTTCTCTTCGGAAAACGCGTTGTTACCCTTGATTTAGCTTCTTTAGTTGCAGGTACAAAATACCGTGGACAATTTGAAGAGCGTATGAAAGCTGTGATGAACGAATTAGAGAAATCTCCTGATGTTATTTTATTTATTGATGAAATTCATACTATTATTGGTGCAGGTGGTGCGAGCGGATCGTTAGATGCCAGTA
>JAHEYE010000247.1 GCA_023251695.1 Sphingobacteriaceae bacterium
GGAGGAAATGTGCAATTACAAGCTTCAAATGGGGCTAATTATAACTGGTCTCCTTCAACAGGTTTGAGTTGTACAACTTGCTCGAACCCTATCGCTTCTCCATCTTCTGCAACCATTTATACAGTTACTTCAAATGCAGGCCCCGGTTGCAGTACAACTACAACAGTTTCGGTAGGAGTATCGCCGTATCCTAGTGCTGTATTTACAGCCACTAATAATGTAACTAATACTTTCCCGCAAAGTATTACAGTTGTAAATAATTCAACTTTGGCAACTTCTTATTACTGGTCGTTGAGCAACGGAAGCACCGCTACGTCTACTGTTCCTTCATTTGTTGTAAATGCTCCCGGAACCTATACTTTAATATTGATTGCATCGAATGGTAACTGTAATGATACAACATCATCTGTTATTTTTGTTAAAGATGTTTTGACATCACTCACTATGCCAAATGTATATACGCCAAATGGTGATGGGGTGAATGACTTCTTCTTTCCTATAATGACAGGATTTAGTCAAATCACGTGTTCTATTTACGACCGCTGGGGTGTGCTTATATATGAATTCTCAAGCTTGATGGATAAGTGGAATGGTGAGAATACCAAAGGAAAAGAAGTGCCTTCGGGAACTTATTTCTATACATTTACCGGTGCAGATATGAATGGTAAAAATTACGTTCGTAAAGGATTTGTTCAGCTTTCGCGTTAATTAAAACGTGAGTTTATATTGGGGGATTATAAAAAATTTGAGTTGGTAATCCGTCTTAATACTCTGTGAATTGAGGTCGTAAATTTGCTGGAAAACATTATCGTGTTGTGTAATGTTTTGTATATCTACACTTATTTCGTGCGTAAATCTTCTGGTATTTAGTTTGTAAGATGGTTTTACATCCATTCTGAAATATTCGGGATATTGTTTTATATAAGCCTGCGAACCATCCCTTATCTCGTCGCCATAAGCAATGGAAGCCTGCAAATCAATTGGCACGTAACGTTTTCCTCCGGCAAAAGTAAACTTAACATCGAGAGCGATAATATGCTTCTCTTTTATTTTAAATTCTTTTCCACCCAGAAGATTAACAACGTAATTTCCGTTAAAAGCTGTGTTCCTGTAAACATTATCGCTTCCTACATATTTACTCTGAAATAAGGAGCCGGTAATCAAAAAATAATAACCCTTACTGTAAAATTTTTCGAGGGTTAATTCCAAACCATAATTTTCTCCGGTTCCTTTGCTTACAAGGCTATCCACATTAGGGCTATTAAAATCAGCACCTAAATTAATGGCTGAAAAATAATCTTTCCGGTTGCGGACAGGAACGTTGTACATGTACTGGTAATAGAATTCGGTTTTAATTCGGACGCTGTTAAATATATTAACATCGTAGGCTAAAACACCATGAATAGCCCTTGTAAAATCGAGATTTTTATTTGTAGCAATGTTTCCTTGCGCAGTATTAGAAGTTGCAAAATACAAATACAGAGGCTGTACCTGACTATGCATGCCGGCACCAAAACTAAGCGATTGTTTTTTGTTAATCGAATATCTCAAGCCAATTCTGGGTTCGGGTGATTGGGATGAGTTAAGGAAAAAATATTGATAACTAAGGCCTGTATTTAATACCAGCTTGTCGTTAAATTTATGTTGCCATTGAAAAAATAATCGTCCTAAGGCGGTTTCTCCCTGATAATCGCGTAAAGTAATAAATCCTTTCCCGTCAAAATTATTGGTGCTATCGATAAATGTTGTATTAAACAGATCGAAATAAATACCGGTATTAATGAAGTCGCGCGAATTAAATTTTTTGTTGTAAGTAAAATTCGCCGAATATTTAGTGGTGTTCGAATTATTGCGGTATTCAGGATCAATTGTAAAAGGTCTTGTCATGGTGTCAACGCGGTCGGCACGGATAAAGTTTTCCTGAGCACTCGCACCTAAATTAAATTTGGTGTAAGAGCTGGAATTCAAAAGATAAGTGTGCGACATTCCGCAAGCACCAACATTCGCTTTAAAATAGGTATCGCGGCCGCTGTAACCGTATAAATTGTTTTTCTTCGATTGCTGGCTCGATAATAATTCAACATAACTGAGTCCGCCTATACCCCAAAAAGAAAATTTGCCGAGCTTTTTAGTAGGAAAATCTGCTTTGAAAGTCAGATCCTGATATTGCGGAACCGCATCTCCGGTACCAAAATCCAATCCCAGATATTTAAATGCCGCAAGTGTAGAGTAACGGTAGTTTATTAAAAACGAGCCATTTTTTTTCTTTTTCGAGAACGGGCCTTCGGCGCCTAATTCAAAACCGTTAAAACCAATTTGTGTAAGGAATTCATGCTTCTCATTATTACCCGAACGCATTTTTAAATCGAAGACACCGGCTGTTGCATTTCCGTAATCAGCCGGAAAGGCACCTGTCATAAAATCTGAGTTATCGAGTGTATTATTATTCAAAATACTGATCGGTCCACCTGTAGAACCCAAAGAACCGAAGTGATTGGGATTAGGAATATCCAAACCATTTAACCGCCATAAAACACCGAGTGGTGAATTTCCTCGGATGATAATATCATTCCTGCTGTCGTTTGCACCGCTTACCCCTGCGAAATTAGCAGCCATGCGAGCTGGATCGTTGCGGCTGCCGGCATAACGTGAAGCATCTTCGGCGGAAAAAACACGCGAGCTAACGGTCGACATTTTATTGTTGGTTTTCGTTTTATCCTGTTCTGCTACTATGGTAACTTCATTCGCCTGAACGGCGTTCTCTTCGAGCTCGCTTGTTAAAACAATTTCTTTTCCGCTGGTTAAAATAACGGTTTGTGTTTTTTCTTTATAGCTGATCAAAGAAATTTTTAGAGCCCAACGTCCGAGCGTCACACTATCCAGGCGGAATTTTCCATCTTCATCAGTAATGGCTGCTCGGATGGGATTTGTTCCCAATACAGCAACAATTGCACCGGGTAAAGGACTTTGCGTTTGCTTGTCTAAAACAACACCGCGTATGGTTTGTTTTAAAGTTTGTGCACAAAAGACAAATGGAAGAAAAAGGAAAAGTATGAGAACAGATTTTTTCATTCTTATTCCGGGAAGTGCGGATTTAAGAGACAAGGAATTGTATGCATGCAATAAGCTTCATCAATATCTATCACAACAGTTTGTGTTTTTTTGCTGCAATTAATTGTAATGTCAATTTTCGCCCAGGCTTGTTTTAAACAATCCGCATCGAAGTTTTTAGCGTCGGTTCCGTCAGGTGTTTTTTTATAATAACGCCACGCTTCATATCCTTTATAAGAACCGGGTTTCAATTTAATTTTTAAGTTGCCTGAATTGTTGGTAGCAACAGTAAGCGTTTGTCCGTTAGCAGAAACAAGCACAAATTTTTTATTGCTATACGGAAGAGGCTTATCATATTTCGCTAAAATTTCAGGCGATGGTTTAGCCCCACCGCAATATTTTTGCGTTTGTAATACCTGTACATTCACTTTGGTTTGTGAAAGTAAACTGAATGGCAGCAGAAGTAAAATAAATATTCTCATGTTATGGTGTTGTGGATGAAACCGGAATTATTTTTCCGTTAAAATATTGATGGCCTGTTAAAGCAAAATCGACAATGAAATTGGCCATTTGTTTAGGCTGTAATGGAGCTTTATAGCCTGGAAAAGCTTTCCCGAGCATTTCTGTTTGAACGGAACCTAAAGCCAGACAATTTACAGAAATATTTTTCCCCTTAAATTCCTCTGCCAAACATTCGGTTAATCCAGCTAAAGCCGCTTTGGAAGAAGAATATGCGCTTAATCCGGGAAATTTAGAACTGCCCTGAACCCCACCCATACTGCTGATGTTTATGATATGTGATTTGTTTTTTTTACCGAGAACAGGAAGTAATTTTTGAATAAGTAAAAACGGGACAAAAACATTTGTTGCGTAAATGTACTGTAGCTCCTTAGTTGTGATTTTTTCAAATGCTTTAACAGTAATTGTACCTGCATTATTAATCAGAACATCCACTTGCGCCTTTTTATTTTTTACAATCGTTAGAATTCTATTTTGAGTCGGAGTTTTATTTAAGTCGCCGAAGACCGTAATCAAGTTATCCGGATGGCTTTTGTAAAGATTTGTTAATTCTTTTGAACTGCGGGCAACGGCAACAACAGTATTCTCATCATCAGCCAGGAATTGTTTAACAATTTCTAACCCGATTCCTTTTGATGCGCCTGTTACAACTATAAACATATTGCGTAAATTTGCTATGCGAATATACAGCTAAAACATCAATGCATTTTAAACCGGATAAAAGTTTTTTTATTTTTCTAATTGGGTTTAGCGTCTATGCTTCATGCTGTATTTCACAAACAGATTCTATTCCTCAGCCCAAAAAAAAGCCAAAAAACGAAACACCTTTTATCGAACGCTTGTTTTGGGGCGGAAATATTGCCGCCTGGGCCGGAAATCCGACCTATGTGGATTTGTCGCCACTGATTGGTTACAAAGTAACTGAAAAATTTTCGTTAGGTGTGGGAGTCATTTATAATTATTACAGTTATAAGTACAACAATTACAAGTACACATCAACCTTTTATGGTGGAAGAATCACAGCAAGGTATTTTATAATGGAAAACGTTTTTGTACAGGCGGGTTACGATCGTATTAACCGTGATAATCCATATTCTTACAAACCAAATGCGAGGGTATGGATAGAAAATTACTTGGTTGGCGGAGGTTTAAGATATCCGGTAAGTGATAATATTTTCTGTGTAGCAACGGCGCTGTGGAATTTGAATGATACGCCTTTGTCGCCCTACAGGAACCCAATTATTCAGATTGGATTTGTTGGACGGTTTTAATAAACTTTTTTCGCTCCTATGTACAGACTATCAACGACTTTAAAAATAGCTTTCGATGCAATTTCACTTCCAAGTGCATTCAGATGGCAATAATCTATAAATAACTGCTTTTGCCGGTGGTCTTTTTCATTAAATGAAAGATTAATATCAATGAATGAGGTGCTGTTGTGTTGGCATAGCTCTTTCAATTCGTTTACTACAATTGGATAAAGCAATTCTGTATTCTGGTCTTCCTGAACCCATTTTTTTTCTTCTTCTGAAAGTAAATCGGTATCACGCAAAACCAGAATTGGTTGCAAAACAACAAGGGAAGAAATAGTTTTGTTTTTAAAAATGTTGATGTTTGTTTCAATACTTCTTAAAAAAGTTTTTTCAGCAATGTATTTGTGATTGATGATGGCATTTTTGTCGGACGAATGTT
>JAHEYE010000248.1 GCA_023251695.1 Sphingobacteriaceae bacterium
AAGGCCCCATCCTTATTGGGTCAGCAGGAGGCCTCCACCAAGGAGCCTGAGCTTGAATTAAAGCTCAATTAAACCCAACCTTTTACCCTTTCCTTGCGTGTTATTTTAGACCAAATTTTATTATCTTTGGTACACTAAAAAAATCACACATGAAAAAACTTTACTTTATTGCTTTATCATTTTTTGCTGTTTCTAACATTTCAAATGCCCAGGTTTTTTTAACCCAAAGTAATCATGCACCGGTTGCGGGTGATTCTTATGTTATGTGGCAAATAGATTCAACGGGTGTTATACCAGGGGCAGCGGGATCCTCGGTTGTCTGGAATTTTACAGCAACACCAACCCGCACAACTGCACCTTTAACCAATAGCTGTTCAGCTTCTACGAATACCATGTATCCTGCAGGAGCTGTTGCAAGGACTTCAGGTACTGCTGCCGCAAATTATTATACAAGCACCGGAACACAATTAAATTTTTGGGGTGGTAATATTAAAATCTCAATAGTGAATGCGGATTATGTTTTTAATACGCCTGCAAATCATGCACCATATACTATGGCATTTGGCTCTTCTGCTACATCAACTTTTGTTGGTTCTGTTACTTCAGGGACAAACAGTGGAACGATCAGTAATGGAACCTCTACTGTTACAGCAGATGGTCAGGGCACTTTAAACCTCCCTAACCGTTCTTTTGCTAATGCATTAAGGATTAACACTTATACTGGTTTTAATTTTAGTGTTCCATCCTTTGGTGCAAATGGTTCAGTGAAACAAGAAGCATGGGATTACTATTCTAATTTATCGGTAAATGGTTCAACCAGACTCGTGCCTCTTTTTACAATCTTAACCAATACTGTAGCTCTTACTTCGCCATTTCCTAGTACCCAAACAACTACATTAGTACTTATAAATAAGGATTATGAGTTCGTTGGAATAAAGGAAAATTCATCGCAAGTTGCCGGACTTAACTTGTTCCCTAATCCTGCAAACGACAACTTCAGTATTGTTTTTGTGAATGAAAACGCGGTTAATCTAAATTTGGAAATTACCAATTCAATCGGACAAACAGTTAAGAAGGAAAATTTACCTTCATCAAAAGGCGTGGTAAACCATACTTTTAATGTTGCTGATCTTAAAGCAGGAGTTTATTTCGTAAAAATAAGCGTTGGCGAAAAATCATCAATCAGAAAACTAACAATTCAATAATATATAAAAACAAAAATAAATAAGCTATGAAAAAAATCTACTCTATCATTGCAGCTGTTGTCTGCGCAGCCGGCTTAAATGCACAAACTTTAACACAGGCAAATAATGCACCAATTGTAAGCGACGTTTATCAAACCGTTGATTGCACTACTGTTGGAATTAATCCCGGTGGTAATGGTCCGGCTCAGTTGTACAATTTTTCTACTTTAACTGTATTGACGAATACCTCAACCAATACCGGTGTTACCGTTGCTTCTACCGGAAGTGCATCTACTTATCCTTCAGCGGGTGTTTCTATTCAAACAGGAACTTCAAATGCTTTTTATTCTTCAACAGCAAGCAGTTTATTGTACTGGGGTGGTAATATTAAAGTGGGCGGACAAAACGTAACAATGGCTTACACTTCTGCTGCACCTTTTGCTGCTTACCCAATGACTTTAGGAACCACAACTTCTTCTAACGTTGCAGGAACAAATACTTCTGTTGCAGGTGCAGGTACTTTTACAGGTGTTTGCGGTGTTACAGGAGCTGGTACCGGAACATTAATGCTGCCTGGCGGATATAATTTTTCAAATGTGATTAAAATTGCAACTACTGCTGCGTTGTCATTTACAACTCCATTCGGACCCGGAACATATTCTAAAAACAATTACGATTATTATTCGCCATTATCTAAATATCCTTTGTTCAGTATCTCTAACGAAACAATTACTTCTGCTTTAGGTAGCACAACAGAAACGGTTACTTTGATTAATAACAACTATAAAACAGTAGGTATTTCAGAAGCAGCTAACCAAACTTTAAGTAATGTTAGTGTGTATCCAAATCCTGCTAAAGACAATATCAATATTAATTTCAATAACGAAAATGCTGAAAATGCATCGTACGAAATTGTAAATGTTCTTGGACAAACAGTTCGTACACAAAACATCCCTGTTGTTAAAGGTGAAACACTTTATAACTTAAGCTTAAACGGCTTTGAAAGCGGTGTTTACTTTGTGAAATTAAGCGTTGGCAATAAATCTTCTATTACCAAGATCACGGTTCAATAGATATAAAAACCAATAAATATGTAAAGTCATGCTGACCGCCGGAGGCGCAAATCAGCATCTCAAAAAAGCCGTTCATTCATGTAACTGTCATGCTGACCGCCGGAGGCGCAAAGCAGCATCTCAAAAAAGCCGTTCATTTTGAACGGCTTTTTTGGCTCATTATAGAGGGTATTTCAGTAATTCATAGTCGTTTTTAGCAATATTTATTTAATCTCCCGCAAAATAAAGGGTAAATTTGTACGTTAAACAAATGTATTCCAGTTAATTGAGGGCACTTTTAATCATATTAATTTTAAGCTTTTCCACCTTTTGTAAATCACAGGTTGTTGGTCCGCCTAGTTTGCGTTGTATTGCCTGCAACGCGGCCGGTGATTTAACATTGACCTGGATTGCTCCTGCAGACCCTACAAGTAAATTCTTCAGTTACGAAATTTTTAAGTGTAATGTTTTTTCGGGAACATATACGCCTGTAGCAACCGTGAATACATACACAATCACTTCTTATACCGATGTTGGAGCTGGAGGAAATACTGCCGGCAGATATTATTTTATTAAAACACATTCGGGTACTACCGGAACTGTTATTTCAAGCTCTTCAGATACAGCTCGCTCTATTTATTTGAGCCTTACTAATCCATTCGATGGAACTGCGGTTTTAAATTATAATAATCTGCATCAACCTAAGTTAAGTACTTCAGCAACGCAATTTAAAATTTACAGGCAAAACCCACCCACATGGACGCAAATAAAAAGTACCTCAGCATTAAATTATAAAGACACAATTTCAATATGCAATGTCACTTACAATTATCAGATTCAGTTGAGTGATGCAAGCGGATGTGTTTCTACATCCAATGTTCCTGGTGGTACATTTCAGGATAAAATCCCACCTGATCCCGGCCCTACACAAGGCCTTTTAGATTCTGTGAGTGTCAACGCCACCGGACAAAGTGTTTTAGGATGGAACCCTTCATCGTATCCTGATTGTTATGCTTACGTAATTTATCAATTTATTGGTGGCACATGGTCGGGAATAGATACCGTTTTCGGCATCAACAATTCTATTTATACCACAACATCCACTATTGCAAACACCGCGCCTACGTATTATGCGATCGCATCGATTGACAGTTGCGGAAATATTGGTGCACTCAGTACAAATGCGCAAACCACAATGTTTCTCAAAACAAAATATAACGTTTGTTCAAGGACCACAGACTTGCAATGGAATCCTTATAAAAATCTTCCACTAGGTGTTTCGCATTATCAAGTATATTGTTCAACAAATGCCGGTCCGTATTTATATTTAGGATCAACAATTGATTCAACTTATCAGCATACAGGATTAACTCCAGGAAAAACGTATCGTTACGTGGTAAGGGTATTTAGTGCATTCGGTACGAATACGTCCAGTTCAAATAGTTCGAGTTTGGTAGCAACCGCTCCGCCTGCCAGTTCGTATGTGTATCTGAAATCTGCAAGCGTTGATATGGATCAAACAATAACTGTAACCTTGTATTGCGACACACTGGTTCCATGTAAAGGTTTTCAAATGTATAAATCGGACGACGCCTCCGGAAGTTTTAATGCTATTGGTTTTGTTAATTATACCGGAATCAGAACTTTATCTTTTAACGATTCTGATGTTTCTGTATCCGGAAAAAATTATTATTACAAAGCTGAGGTTATCGACAGTTGCGGAAATTCAAGGTACACCAGTAATATAGGAAAAACCGTTCTGTTGAAAGTGAAAAACGACAATGATAAAATTTTCAATAATAATTTATCCTGGGACGACTATTATACTTACAACGGAGGCGTTGCGGGCTATTATGTTTACAGGATTGTAAATGAAATTCCGGATCCTAATCCCGTAACTTTTGCGCCTTTTGGTATGACAACTTACACCGATAACGTGGAAGATATAGTAAAGGAAAGCGGTAAAGTTGGATATTACTTAACAGCAGTCGAAGGTTTCGGCAATACCTATGGTTTGATAGGAGCGTCAAATTCGAATAAAGCAGAAGCTTATGTTGAAGCAAAAGTATTTGTTCCCGGAGCCTTTGCGCCAAAAGGTGTAAACCGGATTTGGAAACCCGAAGCACAATTCATAGAAAAAACCGATTACCACGTTATAGTATTTAACCGCTGGGGTGAAAAGGTATGGGAAACAACCGACGATACCCAGGGATGGGATGGCTCGGGTTATGAGGATAATACTTACGTCTATCTCCTACAATACAAAAACGCCCGCGGCGAATTCATTGAAATGAAGGGTACCGTTACCATGGTGCGATAACTTTTCGAAGATGGAACGCGGATAACGCTGATTGTTATGATTAGCGCTGTAAATCATTTCCGATAATTATAAGGATTATCATATTAAATCTGCGTCATCTGCGTTCTATTTACATTACGTTCAATAAATCTTAACAGCCTTTTCGTTTATAAGTATCTTTTTTGCTTTTATTTCATTACTAATGTAAAGGTATTTTTGCTTAATGCGCCTGCTTGCTCTAATAGTAATTTTCTTAATTCAATTATCTGTTTTTTCACAAGCTAAAAAACAGGAACAGACAGTGCGCGTGTTATTTGTATTTGATGCCAGCAGAAGCATGGTGAGCAATCACGGTAACATATCGCGCATGGAAGGTGCTAAAAAATTATTTTATAAATTCATCGACAGTTTATCGGTTTACAAAAACATGCAGTTCGCCTTGCGTATGTATGGACACACAGTAAAATATCCTCCGGGTGATTGCGGGGATTCGAAACTACTGATTCCGTTTTCAAAAAATAATGTGGCGGCTATAAAGCAAAAAGTAAAAGAAGCCGCACCAACAGGTATTACACCCATCGAACATTCCTTAGTTCAGGCTGCAAATGATTTTCCGGATAGTAAAGCGGTAAACATGATTATTTTAATTACCGATGGAATAGAAGAATGCGGCGGCGATCCTTGTAAAGCGCGTCAAAAATTAATTGAAAAAGGAA
>JAHEYE010000043.1 GCA_023251695.1 Sphingobacteriaceae bacterium
CCATTGTGTTTTTAAACGGTTTATCGCAAAGCACTATCGCCTGGATTTTAACCGTACCTCATTTCAAGGAAAATTACAGAATAGTATTAGTTGATTTTATTTTCCAGGGGCAAAGCGATAAGACGGGGGAGAGCAGAAGTTTTAATCAACATGCCAAAGATGTTTTGGCTTTACTTGACGAATTGAAGACGGACAAAGTTGTTTTAGCCGGATTATCTTATGGAAGTTTAGTGGCGCAACATTTTGCTGTATTATTCTCTGAGCGTTTGGAAAAATTAATTTTGATTTCAACTTTCGCTCATAAAACGCCATATTATGATGCGATTGAATTAGCCTGGTGGCGTGCTTTGGAATTGGGCGGATATCCTTTGATGCTAGACATTATGTTGCCTTCCGTTTTAAGCGAGGAATATTTTAGAAACCCGCTTATTCCGATTGAATTAATGAAACAGGCGCGACAGGATACGAATAGCGAAAAAGAAGCTTTGTTTAAGTTAATGCAGGCCACTAAAGAAAGACCGGATTATCGCGAACAATTGCAAAAAATTAAAACACCAACTATCGTTATTCAGGGTGAAAAAGATTTGTTATTACCTGTACACATGGCAGCTGAAGTAGCAAAGAATATTTCAGGTTCTGAATTCAAAATCATTCTTGGAGCAGGTCATACCCTCAATTTAGAAGCCATTCCTCAAATGAGTAAAGAGATGAAGGATTTTATTGAGAAAGAAGACTAGAATTTCTTTTTCCTTGGATTTTTCCGGGTATCCCAAAAAGTAATTATATCAATGTGCCGGGGATAAATTTTATAAATCATTAGATTATGCGGAGTGACAAGTGCTTCATGAATATTTTTCTTGTTCGTCTTCCTAAACATTTTAGGATGTTCGGAAATGAAGTCCGCTATTATTTTAGTAGCAGTAACGAAATTTTCAATATCTTTTATTGTCCACTCCGATTCAAGATATTTAATAATTCCGTTAAAAGCATCAATGGATTCTGGCGTCCACTTTATTTCTTTAACCATTTTTTGTAATTCTTCATTACCTGATTGTGAGGTATGGTTTGCCCGTTTTCAGATTGCTTTAAGCCTCTGGTAACAGAAGCTTTTATATCGGTTGGTAATTCTTCCCACCAATCTTCCGATTGAGTAGAAAATATAGCTTTTATATGATTGATAATAGCCTTATCATTCGTGTCCAAAAGTCTTTTGGCCAATTCTAATTTTGTAACTGCAATGTTCATGTCCTTAACAAAGATACAAAAAACAAGTCCGAAAACAAAGGCTATTTTTGAGCCTTGTATATACATTTTTCGTAATTTTAGCCTTAACATAGTATTATGAATTTTGTTGAAGAATTAAAATGGAGAGGTATTTTGCACGACATTATGCCGGGCACCGAAGAGCTGTTAAAAAAAGAAACAGTTTCTGCTTATATAGGATTTGATCCGACGGCTGACTCATTGCATGTTGGTAGTCTGGCACAAATAATGACATTGTTACGTTTTCAAAAAGCAGGACATAAACCGATAGCTTTAATTGGCGGTGCAACCGGAATGGTGGGTGATCCTAGCGGAAAATCAGAGGAGAGAAATTTATTGGATGAAGAAGCCCTTAATAAAAATATTGAAGGTATAAAAAAGCAACTCGAAAAATTTCTTGATTTTAATGCCGGTCCGAATGGTGCAGAGCTGGTGAATAATTATGATTGGATGAAAGATTTTTCATTCTTAACGTTTATCCGTGAAGTCGGAAAATTTTTAACAGTGAATTACATGATGGCGAAAGACTCTGTAAAAAACCGTTTGGAAAGCGGCATGAGTTTTACAGAATTCAGTTATCAGTTATTGCAAGCTTATGATTTTTATCATTTGTACAAGAACAAGAATTGCAAATTACAAATGGGCGGAAGTGATCAATGGGGTAATATTACCAGCGGCACTGAATTAATAAGAAGAAAGAGTGCAGGAGAAGCGTTTGCTTTAACAACACAATTAATAAAAAAAGCCGACGGGACTAAATTCGGAAAAAGCGAAAGTGGAAATGTTTGGTTAGATAAAACAAAAACATCGCCTTATAAATTTTATCAGTTTTGGCTGAAGACAAAAGACGAGGATGCTAAAACGTATATAAAATATTTTACGTTGTTTGATAAAACGGTGATTGATGAATTGGAAGCAAAACATAACGCCGCCCCCCACGAATGGCATTTGCAAAAAGCTTTAGCAAGAGATGTAACCATTCGAGTTCATAGCCAGCAAGATTTTCTAATTGCTGAAAGAGCGACACAAATTCTATTTAATGGGACCCTTAAGGACTTCGAAGAATTAGATGAGAACCTATTTCTTGATATAATGGATGGTGTTGAAACTTATAGTATTTCTAAATCTGAGTTAAACACAGGCATTGGCATATTGGATTTTCTGGCCGAGAAAACAAAAATATTTCCGAGTAAAGGTGAGGCGCGCAAAATGGTTCAGGCCGGTGGTGTGAGTGTAAACAAACAAAAATGGGAGGACGAGAAAGCAAATCTTACCTTAAGCAATACATTAAACAATAAATACATATTAGTTCAAAAAGGCAAAAAGAATTATTTTTTGTGCAAAGTAAATTAGCGGGATGATATGGCACTCAGGCAGACACAAAGCTTAAGGCTTTTACAAAAGCTTTCCCCGCAGCAAATTCAACTCATGAAACTGCTGCAGTTGCCAACACTTGCCCTCGAAGAAAAAATCAAAGAAGAACTGGAATTAAACCCGGCTCTCGAAGAGGACGATAACGCATCGAACGACGAGGAAGAATTATTCAGTAATGAAGAAAGTGAAGGAGATACTGATGAGGGCGAAGCTGAGGTGGAAGACTTTCAGGAAAAAGAAGTAGAAAAGATTGATGACAAGGTAGAGATGGAAGATTACATGGGGGATGAAGAAATTGATTCTTATAAATACGAAGTGAGTAACAAAGGTGCGGATGATGACAGCAAAGAATTTGTGGTTGTTGAAGGTCCTGATTTTCATAGTTTACTCGAGCAACAGTTAGGTTTACGCGATTTAAATGAAAACGAATACACGATTGGTTTGTATTTGATTGGTTGTATTGATGAGGACGGATACGTACGTAGGGAATTGGAATTAATCGTGGATGATTTAGCTTTCAGTTATAATATTTCAACGGATATTCCCACAATAGAAAACGTATTAAAAGTTATTCAGGAATTAGACCCTGCAGGAGTTGGCGCGCGTAATTTGCAAGAGTGTTTATTAATTCAACTCGAAAGAAAAAAAGAAAAAACAAAAGAAGTTTTATTAGCGGTTGAGGTAATAAAAAACATGATGGAAGATTTTTCGCGCAAGCATTATGAAAAAATTACTAAGCGGTTGAACATTGACGATGAAGATCTGAAAGACGTAATAAATGAAATAACACATTTGAACCCGCGGCCAGGCAGTTCCGGCAATGCCATGACCGCATCAGAAGTGGTCCCTGATTTTACCATAGCGGTTGTCGACGGTAAGCCGGAGCTCAGTATTAACTCGCGTAACCTACCCGAATTAAAAATCAGCAAGGATTACATTGAGATGCTGAAGGAATATTCGCGGCAGAAGGATAAAAGCAGTAAGGAAGCAAGTACTTTTATCAAATCAAAAATCGAAAATGCACAATGGTTTATTGATGCCTTGCAGCAACGGCATCAAACAATGATGGTGGCTATGCATTCGATAATGGAGTATCAGGAAGAGTATTTTGTGACTGGCGACGAATCAAAACTAAAGCCAATGATTTTGAAAGACATTGCTGAAAAAATTGAAATGGATATTTCAACCATCTCACGTGTCGCAAACAGTAAATATGTACAAACGCCTTATGGAACCTTTTTGTTAAAAACATTTTTCTCCGAATCGATGAGTATGGAAAGTGGTGAAGAGGTAAGCTCAAGGGAAGTGAAGCGTATCTTAAAAGATTGCGTGGATAACGAAGACAAAAAGAAACCGCTGACGGATGATGCGCTTTGTGATATTTTAAAAGTAAAGGGCTACAATATTGCGAGAAGAACGGTTGCTAAATACAGGGAGCAATTGGACGTTCCTGTAGCAAGGTTGAGGAAGGAATTATGATTACTTTGTTCTCAAAAACAAGATCGCCAAACTTACTTTAAGCATATAATAGATCCCGCGCAAACCACTAATTGAAGAGGTCCCTCCGTCGCGAGCTTCCATAATGACCGGTATTTCTTTTACACGAATGCCTTTTTTAATTAAATAAAGTGCCGATTCGGGTTCGGGATATTTTTTTGGATAATACTTTACACATTCTTCAATTGCTTTTTTATTAAACGCACGGTAGCCTGATGTGCAATCTAAAACTGTTTGTCCACAACGCAATTTTATTAAGCCGCTTAAAAAATTAATTCCCACTCTTCTTAAAAAACTCGACTGAAATCCTTCTTTATCGATAAAACGCGAGCCAATGCAAACGTCGGTTTCGTTATTTAAAATAGGAGAAATAATTTTTATTAATTCTAACGGCGGATGTTGACCGTCGCCATCCATTTGAACGGCCATATCAAAATTATTTTTGTGAGCATATTTTAGTCCGCTTTGAACAGCGCCCCCAATTCCCAGATTTTTTGGAAGATCTACATAAGTAGAGCTGTGTTTTTTAATTTCAGTAATAGTATTATCAGTTGAGCCATCGTTAACGGGTAAGGCTGTAAATTCGCAATTGGGAACCTTAATGTTTTTTAATTGCTGTAAAATACTGCCAATGCTTTGCTCTTCGTTAAAGCAGGGGAGGATGATTAAAACTCTGATCTTATTCAAAATTAAAATTAGTTTTTTTGCAATCCTGTTTTCGTAATGACGCTCGCCTCCTGATAATCTTCATAGTCTGTATTAATTTCCCATAAATTATGTTTTTTACTATATAAAATATTTTCAGCCGCAAGTTTCCCCATTAAAATACTATGGTCTTGATTATTATATTTGAATGCACCATAACGACCAATAACATGCAAATTCTTAATGGTATCTAAGTAATTTTCAACAGGCTTTAAGATATCTTTATAGCCTGTACTGTAAACGGGATAACAGCGGGGTATTTTATAAACATGTCCGCCTGTAATGGACGAGTTGCCTATTAAACCGGTTCTGCGTAATTCATCTTTTGCCAATTCAATTAATTTATTTTCATCGCGGCTCCAGATTTCATCTTCTTCATAGCACCAATATTCTAATGCGCAAATGGTACTTTCTTCTTTACCAAATAGCTCAGGCGACCAGTTTCTGAAATTTGTTAAGCGCCCCATCTGTAGATCATCGCTATGTATGTATAACCAATTATCACGGAAAAGGCTTTTAGATTGGATATTCAGATAAACAATAATTGTATTCCGGAATTTCAAACTGTTTGCTGCTTGTTTAATAGTGTCAGGAACTTCAGGCAAACGCGAAACCATTAATGATAAAGGCATGGATGAAATGATGTGATCGTATTCCTTTACTGTGCCATCTTCTAATTCTAGAGCACACGCAGCCCCATTTTTTGTAATTACTTTTTTAACGGGAGATTTTAAAAACACATTTCCACCTTTGCTTTTCACAAACGTGGCCATTCGCTCATACACCATTCCTGTTCCCCCATGAGGGTAGGCAAATTGGTCAACTAAAGTTTTATGCTTACCGCTGTTACCAAATAATGCTGTTTTAATAGCTTCACCTAAACTAAATTTTTTTATCCGTTGAGCTGCAAAATCTGCATCAAGAACATTACATGGTATGCCCCATAATTTTTCTGTATATGTTTTAAAAAATATCTGGTATAATTTTTTCCCGAAACGGTTGGTAACCCATCCTTCAAAAGTACTTGTGTCTTTTGTTGGTGAAATTTTTTCCAGTCCATAATAAATTAAACAGGAGGCGGCTTTAAAAATGCCCATATTCATTAAAGCATTAAAGGCTTTAATAGGGTAGTGAAAAAATTTCTTGTTATAATAGATCCGCGTTAAGCGGTCAACCATTTCGTAATCTTTCCCAACAACCTCTAACCATAATTCGTTTACCCGTGTATCGTTACTAAAAAAACGGTGTGGACCAATATCAACTTTTTGATTCCAGAGTTCAATTGTTTTAGACATACCGCCAACTGAAGGCCCGGCTTCGTAAATATCAACGTCTTTTAACTGTTTCGCTAATTCATACCCCGCAGTCATTCCTGCAGGTCCGGCCCCTATTATAGCAATTTTTGTCATTTTATAAATTTAATAAGTATTTGGCAAAATACTAATACAAAAGGGGCAAGAAAACATAGCGGCTATTTTTTTAGAAATGAATGAATAGCACAGTTAATTAATTCTTTTAAATAAATAAATCCCATTTATTTCTGTAATTGTCTGCCAATCGGTTGATTTTTTGTATTTCATAATTTCATTATGCAAAGGAGGCCCGCCTATAGGGTAACCATATGGATCCTCTGCAACAAAAATATAATTAGCATCATTAATATCAGGGAACATATAAATGTTGGGTCTAAAGGACACGTGTGGACCAAAAGAAGAAAGCGCGCTTAACTTAGCGTCTTTGGGTATCATATCAATTATGGCATTTACGTTACCTCTGTTAAAATAAGAGGTATAATGTAATTTTGAAAAAACGTTCGATTGTGCCTCTGAATGCCAGTACGAAGTTCGAATAAACATTTTTGTAAATGTGGTTGAATAGGTTAGTAAGCAAAAAAACAAACTTATGGCTAATTTAAATGTAATACTATCAAAATAGATTAATGAAGAATAAAATGCCAGTATTAGTATTGGTGCAAATTCTACCGAGTAATGGTAATTAATGCCCCATTTAATACCATCATCATTTAGCATTTTTTGCACAATAACAGTTATGAGCATCAAGGCATACTCTAATCGTATAAAAAGACACAGGCCCCCGCTCAATAATAAACACCAATATGTTTCTTCTTTTACGCCATTTCCTAAAGCATTATTACTCACATTACAAAACAATGCTGTTATTAGGTATTTTGATTTGTAAAATAAGGATTCTAAAACTTCATTACCATTATTCCCTAGTACAGAATATTGCACATGAGAAGCATTTACTCCTTGCTTGACCAATGCCGGCATAACAAGGTTTATAATTATTAAACCATAGACTAATGAACTTAAGCCAAGTATTAAAGAAAAAGTCCTTCTTGTTTTATCCTTTTTATAAAGGACCATTAAGCCTAAGCAAATAGAAAACAAAAACAATGGCAACGTTTCTTTACCAATGATTATTAAGAAGGCCATTATTGTAGCGTATTTTAATTTATTTACATGAACGTAATAAATGAACCAGGGCACTAACATTGTTCCTACAACATTATCGTGGTAATCGAAAGACAAAGCAGAGAAGATGCCATAAAAGGAAAAGAAATGAAAAAGTGCTATTTCCGGTATAAGAGTATTGGGGTACCAACTTTTTACTAATTTGTAAATACCGGCCCCTCCAAACAAAATGGACGCGATTTGAATATATAATAATGTATAAGTGCCAAATAAATAATGTAAGGGGGAGAAAATAATTGTGTATAAGGCAAAGTGATCACCTAAAAAATTATTAACTGTTAAATGGCCAAAAGGATGTGGATTATTGATAAAATGACCATATTGATATATACTATTATTATAAATTCCTAAATCAAAAGCATATGTATGGTAATTGTAATGATTAACTAAGGATAACGATGAATAGGCAAAGGCAAAAATTACAAATATGTAAAATCGTATTTGTGAAAACTCGTTAATTAATATTTTTGTCAATAACTTCATTTATTCATTTGAGTAACCTGAGACCTATTAATTCCATTTAGCATCACGTTAGAATTCAAATTTTTATCTGAGATTAATTTAAGACTGGGTAAAAAAACAATTAGCATGAGCATAAAAATAAGGACATTAATTTTAGAACTAAATTTAGTATATCCAAAGATGAGCCCTAGAATTACTGTAAGGTTAAGCGTTAAAAATAAATTGGATTTATTTTCTAGCAAATGATAAGTAGCAAACTTTGATTTAAAGATGAAAATGAAATAAAGAATGAAGGCCGCAAAAAAATACAAAAAAACCGCCTTATTTTGATTAGTAATTTGTTTGTTTAATTTTTTAACATAAACATTTAAAACGACAATAACCGTAATTGCTAAAAGGACATTAAAAAAAAAGTAATCGCCAAAGTTTGCAGAAAAAAATAATTCTAAATTTTCCGAACCTATCCCTAGGTTAAACTGACTTGCAAACACTTTATTTTTTATAAAGTACCGTACAAGCCAGTAATTACATCCTGTTAAAACAACACCTAAAGAAAGCGCGAATAATTTATAATTTGTCCGGAATAAAAAGATTGCAATAAACAATTGGGCCAATATTAATCCTATATATGCATTACATGTATAAAACAGAACGCAATTAACAACACCAAGACTTATCGCATTTTTTATGCCTGGGGTGTAGTACAATTCTAAAAAGTAAAAGGTGGAAACAAAACTTAAAGTTAAAAGCAATGCATTACTTCCAATGGTTTGGCTTGAATAATTAATACTACTATTAATAAAATAAAATAGTGACACCCAGCACGCTGTTCTAAAGTTTACGTATTTGTTAATGAATTTAAATAAGAGAGAGGCTGCCATGCTTAATAAGAAAACATTTAAAATTTTTAACCCGGCGGAATTACTAGAAATTTTGGAGCAGAATAATAAGACAATTTTATAGAACGGCTCGAAAACTTTCCAGCCAATTTGGTTTGTTGATGATTTTAAAACGGATTTGTGGATCGCGTCTAAGTCTATACTTTCATTCAGGGGACTATCGGAAAAATCGATAAATGCGAATTTAACTACAAAATTAACGATGAAAATTAGTATAATGGCAAGCCATTCTTTTGTTTTAAAAATATTAATTAATTTGAAAAAAGGCGCAAATAATATATTTATAATAATATCCAAAATACTACAATAACATCTCTTTTATATCGCCCTCTATAATTAGTCTGCCTGCAGTAGCATTTTTTATTTGTTCAATACTAATGCCCGGCGCACGTTCCAATAATTTAAAGCCTCCATGCGGGAGTATGTCATAAACACCTAATTCTGTTACTACTTTTTTAATGCAATGAACGCCCGTAAGCGGCAAAGAACATTTAGATAATAGTTTTGATTCGCCAGCCTTATTAACCTGTTGCATAGCGACAATAATATTTTTTGCCGAGGCCACCAGGTCCATTGCGCCACCCATACCTTTTACCATTTTACCGGGAATTTTCCAATTGGCAATATCACCATTCTCACTCACTTCCATTGCCCCTAAAATTGTAAGATCAACTTTTTGCGCACGTATCATTCCAAAACTCATCGCAGAATCGAAAATAGATGAACCATGTAGTAAGGTAACCGTTTGTTTTCCTGCGTTGATCAAATCAGCATCTTCTTCCCCCTCAAAAGGAAAAGGACCCATTCCTAAAATTCCATTTTCAGATTGCAATTCAACATTAATTCCTTCAGGAATATAATTGGCAACCAAAGTAGGAATACCAATTCCCAAATTAACATACATTCCATCCTTTACCTCTCTGGCAATGCGTTTAGCGATTCCGTTTTTGTCAAGCATAATTATTCTCTAATAATTTCAATTACTAAATCATCAACATCAAAGGCGCCTTTACCGGTATTTTTATAGGGAAATACCCTGAGTGTTTTAGCAGACGAAGAATTGATTTGTTTATCTAAAGTAATACTGTCCTTGAAAGGAACCCAAACGTTAAATTGTTTAAGATGTTTTTCAGACTTCAAAGTCCCCCAAAAAAAAGCTGAATCCTTGATGTTTGATAAAGATATAGCTATACAACCCTTAAAATTATCTGACTCCCTCATTTTTCCGCTGACAACAATTTTTAAATTACTATTCTTTAAAGAGTCCGGTAAAACAAAATCGGTTCCGAAACCAAACGCAAGCGCACTATCTACCCTAATGTATCTGTTAGACGGATTGTTTTCATCAATTACCAAACATGGAGGAATATATTGGTTAACCTCGCCGGTTAGATAAATTTTTACTGAAACCTTTTTATCAAATTCATACCCATCATCTGCTTCGCATTTTGAAAATACAACGAACAGAATTAAAGCAATACACGCTAAAGAAAATGTTCTTTTAAGATTCGCTTTCATAAGATATTTTATTATTTTTTTCTTACAGTTCTTTGTTCAATTCTCTTTTCATATTTCTCACCCTGAAAAATACGGTGAACATAAATCCCCGGTGTATGTATATGATCAGGATTCAATTCACCTACAGGCACCAAATGCTCAACTTCGGCAATAGTAATTTTTCCTGCCATAGCCATCATCGGATTAAAATTTCTTGCAGTTGACCGGTAAATTAAATTTCCTGCTGCATCACCTTTCCATGCTTTTACAATTGCAAAATCCGAATCAAAAGCATGTTCCATTAAATAGTCTTTTTCAGTACCATTAAATTTAAACTTGCGCACTTCTTTCCCTTGTGCAATTTCTGTTCCAACCCCGGCAGGAGTAAATACAACCGGCATACCATAACCTGCCGCCATGCATCGTGTAGCTAAGGTGCCTTGCGGAATTAAATCCACTTCCAATTCACCACTTAGCATTTGTCTTTCGAATTCAGCATTCTCGCCAACATAACTCGAGATCATTTTTTTGATTTGCTTAGTCTGCAATAGTAAACCCAATCCAAAATCATCAACACCAGCATTGTTGCTTATGCAGGTTAGTCCCTTAACACCTTTTTTTACTAAGGCGGCAATACAATTTTCCGGAATACCACACAAGCCAAATCCGCCAAGCATTAAAGTCATATTGTCTTTAATGTCTTTTATAGCCTCATCGGCACTTTTAACAACCTTGTTAATCATACAAAATAATAGGGCTACAAAAATAAGGTTTTTTTTGGTTTTTGGAAGGGAAATTATATACCATACTATCCCCACGCAAAACGGCGGAATTTTAAGTATAATTACCCTGTTAATTTAATCGGTACCGGTTAAGCGTATTTCTTGGTATTCTGACTTTACGAATTCTATCTAGGCCTGTCAACATTTCAGAATCCTGACCAAATGATTCCAACCAAAGTTAATTCACCTTATTAATATTTTTATAGCTTAATATCTTAACTACCATCATTCCACCTGAGTCCATATACACTTCATAATTAAAATTATCACGGAGGTAAGGAGGAATACTCGGATGGGTGAACATGTAAACTTTATTTGGCACGATGCCAATATTATCGGTAATATCACGAATGTTTATTTCGTAGTTAAATTTATCATTATATAACATTTTATAGAATAGGGCATGTCCATTATAACCAGCTGTTAGCATTTCGAATTTTCTAGGCACATTTTTCAGTTTATGGTATCTTTTCAGAGCCTCACCAAAGTGTATATCGTGCCAGCTTATTTCAGGATTTTGGTTCGCATAAATTATTTCACTAAAAGGCAAGGCAAAAATGAATATCAAAAAAGCAGATTTTGCAAGGTAATTGGTTAACCTTGGAAAATTGACATAACTAATTATTGATTTTAAACCTAATGCACCAAAGATGCTGAGCATAGGATAAGCAGGCGCCTCATACCATTCTAATTTCGTTTTCGAAGATGAAATAACAGTAATAAAACAAACAAAAGAAAGTAACCAGATGGTTCCATATTTTCTAAAAAAATGTTCCTTTGGTAAGATAAACCAAAAAGGGATAAGGCCAATAATTAAGTAAATGAAGTATTTGAAATCTCTATCATACATCTGTTGAATAAAGAAATACCATGGATGATTGTGAACCGCTCCATCAGTATACCAACGTCCTATTTCGCTCTGAAGCATAAAGCTTATGTAGCCTGGCGTTTTAAGTTCTCGCAATCCATAATATGAAAAAATGAGCAAAATAATTACAAAAATGCAAACATACAGTTGTTTTATCTTTAAAAGATATAGTATTTTGTTTTTTAATATGGCATAAATAATGAAACTAGGCACAACAAGCAAGCAAGCAATGCCCTTTGTGAAAAAACCAAGCAAAATAAAAGCGCTGAAAACTAGCAGATACTTTATTTTTTCATATTCCAATAATTTATAAAAATAAATTACAGAACCGGTTATGAAAAATATTAAAACAGAGTCTAAGTCGCCGTTCCTAGTAACGTGATATGTAACATAGCCTTTTGTGGAAATTAAGAACAGCACAGCGTATGTGGCAAAATCCATACCGAGCTTTTCTTTAATTGCAAAACGAATAAATAGCAGTACAATTCCGAGTGCAGCCAAACCAGAAGGAAGCCTAACTGCCAATTCACCAGGACCAAATAACTTAAAACACAGAACCTGAAAGTAACATACCAATGGTGGATTTGTTGCAAACATTTCTGGGACACCATTGTAATATTTAACAAGATAATTCCCATGAAGGTACATTTCATAAGCATTAACCGCGTAGGTTCCTTCATCCCATAACATAATCTTATCTGTTCCAAGATGATAAAATATACTAAAGTACGTTGCAACCAAAAGCAGTATGATAGTAATATTATGGTTCGTTAAATACTTCCGCATGCTGAAAATAATAATCTATTATAATACATATGTAATTACCATCTAAGGGATGTCACCTTCAAAACTCTCTTCTTCAGGCAGTATATCCTTCTCGTATTTCGAGCAATCGAGCTCCACATCGCCCATATGCAAAGGTTTGGCAAAATCGCCTTTACTAACCTTTAAAGTTCTGTCGTTATATACTTTCTGGAAAAATTTACCCCATATAGGCAAAGCCATTGTCGCACCTTGTCCAACCTCAGTACTATTAAAATGCACACTTCTGTCTTCACCACCTACCCAGCAACCGGCACTTAGGTCAGGCGTTAAACCAATGAACCAACCATCCGAATTGTTTTGCGTAGTTCCTGTTTTACCTGCTATCTGTGCCCCTAATTTATATTTAGAAAGACTCATTCCTGTACCATGCTGAACAACACCTTTCATCAACTGACACATTACATAAGCTTTTTCGGGACTGAAAACCTCATCGGTAGTCGGAATAAATTCTTCTAATACTTTTCCGTTTTTATCTTCAATGCGGGTGATGAATGTAGGCTGCACATAAGTACCTTCGTTGGCGAATGTAGATATAGCCCCCACCATCTCAAATACAGAAATGTCCGCTGTACCTAAACAAAGCGACGGTACCGGATCCATTGGCGAGGTAATGCCCATGCGGCGTGCTAAATTCACAACTGCATAAGGACCAAATTTTTTCATGAGCGCTGCGCTTATATAATTTACAGATAGTGCCAATGCCTGCTTGAGGGTAAGCAAACGATTTTCCCATTTTAATTTTTGTTTGGCGTTAAACGAATTATCCGGACACCATTCTTTCCCGTCCTCAGTGGTAACACATGTTCTTACACATGGCATTTGATAACAGGGAGAATAACCTTCCTGAATAGCCATAGCATAAACAAAAGGCTTGAAAGTTGAACCTACTTGGCGGCGGCCTACTTTTACATGATCGTATTTAAAATGTTTGTGGTTGATACCGCCTACCCAGGCTTTTACATAACCACTTTGCGGTTCAATGGCAATAAAGCCTGTTTGCAAAAAACTTTTGTAATAACGGATGCTATCCCAGGGCGTCATGATAGTATCAACCTCTCCTCTCAAAGTATACACCGACATAGGGGAAGGCGTATGAAATATTTTCTCAATGTCTTTTGCTGTTAATCCCTGTTCTTTCAGTTCGCGGTAGCGGTCGCTTCGCTTCATGGCAGAATTCATTATGTTTTCAATTTCTTTTTGACTTACGTTCCATGCAAAAGGCGCGTTCTTTTTTTGCTTGCAATCTTTATTAAATGCTTTTTGCAATTCCAGCATGTGTTCATACACCGCTTCTTCAGCATATTGTTGCATCCGCGAATCTATGGTGGTATAAATACGCAATCCGTCTTTGTAAATATTATAAGGTTTTTTTGTTTCGGGATTAATGTGTTTTTCACACCAGTCTTTCAGAAAATGCTCCCGCAAATATTCCCTGAAATAAGGGGCCAAACCATCGTTATGATCTTCCGGATGAAAACTTAATCCCAATGGTTTTACTTTTAAAGTATCAAATTGGTTTTGATTGATGTATCCGTATTTGAGCATCTGGCTTAATACCACATTACGCCTGTGTTTTGCTTTTTCCGGAAAACGGATTGGATTGTAGAGTGAAGGATTTTGCGCCATGCCAACCAACATGGCAGCCTGTTCTATTCTTAAACTATCCGGACTAACATTAAAATAAATTTTCGAAGCCGATTTAATACCTACTGCCAAATTCAGAAAATCGAATTTGTTAAGGTACATGGCCATGATTTCTTCTTTGGAATAATTTTTTTCGAGCCGCGTAGCAATAACCCATTCTTTCATTTTGCGAGTCGCTAATTGAATTTTTGTGAGTTTCTCCCGAGGGAACATCATCTTCGCCAATTGTTGGGTAATCGTACTTCCCCCACCTTTTGAACCGCCTGTTACAACGCCCGACACAGCACGGAATAAAGCCTTAATATCAACGCCACTGTGCTCATAAAAACGTGCGTCTTCAGTAGCAATAAGAGCGTTTGTTAAATCTTTATCCAATTCTCTAAACGTAACATTAACACGGTTCTCGTTGTAATATTTTCCGAGCACTTTAGCATCTGAGCTGTATATAACGGTCGCCAGATTGCTCTTTGGATTTTGTAACTCCTCAACACTTGGCAAATCGCCGAGCACTTCGCCCGCAACAAGCGCGAGTAATAAAAAAATAGTGAGGAACGGCAGCCATAATAGGAGCCATGTAAGGGCAATGTATTTTTTGTTTTTGGCCACCTGAGAACTTTGTCAAAAGTACTAAAATACCGCAAAGGCGGAAACAGAAGAAGTGAATGAAAAATTATCCCGAAGGGAAACCTCGAGTTAAAAAAGCTTAAAACGAATTAACCCCGTTAACAGTGGTGTATTTCATAGTGTATTTCACACCGGGGTTAATGTATTTGTATACACTATGACTCATTAAAGCTGCTTCATGAAAACCACACAAAATAAGCTTGAGTTTGTTTTTATAAGTATTGATATCGCCAATCGCCCAAACACCTTCTACATTGGTAGAATAATCATCTGTATTCACTTCAATAGCGTTTTTATCAATGTTCAATCCCCAATTTTCGATAGGGCCTAACTTGGGCGATAAACCAAATAAGGGAATGAGATAATCGGTATTTAAAGAAGTCTTTTCGTTGGTTTTTATATTCTGAATCTCAACTTTTTCAAGATGCCCGTTTCCGCTTACAGAAGATAAATTCGAGTTTAACAGCAGTTTTATTTTTCCTTCTTTGGCCAAATTCATCACCTTATTTACACTATCAGGAGCTCCCCTGAACGACTCACTTCTGTGAACCAAAACCACTTCTTTCGCAACATCCGCTAAAAAAATAGCCCAATCCAATGCACTATCTCCACCACCTGCCAAAATCATTCGCTTTCCACGGTATTTTTCCGGATCCAAAATCATGTAATTAACCCCTTTCCCGTTCTCAAATTGTTCAAGACCAGTAACTTCTGGTTTTCTTGGCTCAAAACAACCTAATCCACCTGCAATTACTAATGCCTTAGCATGAATCTTAGTTCCAAGGTTCGTTTCTAAAATAAATTCCTTATCCCCCTTTTTTACCAGACTCTCGATTCTTTCTCCTAGAGTAAAAGTGGGTTTAAAGGGTTCAATTTGTTTCATTAACTGATCTACTAATTCTTGTGCGAGAATAGTAGGGTATCCGGGTATATCGTAAATGGGTTTTTTTGGATAAATCTCAGAGAGCTGTCCGCCGGGCTGCGGTAAATAATCTATTAAATGGCAGCGCAATTTCAGTAATCCACACTCAAAAACGGCAAATAAGCCTACTGGACCTGCCCCGATAATTGCTATGTCTGTTGAAACCATTTAGATAAAAACAGCGCAAAGTTAGTTAATTATTGGAAAGTAATAAAAAACAAAATCAGCCTATGTTTCTTAAATTTCGCGACCAAAAAATGCTTACTTTTATATACTAAAAAATAAAAACATGAAAAAATCTTTACTTACAATTTTCTCAGCGGTTTTATCGCTAAGTGCCTTTGCACAACCAACCCCAAGCCCGTCTTGGCCCATACTTCAAAATACCAGTTTTCCTCACACCTCAGCAGGTCTTATCTTAATGGACGTTGTTGATGCAAACACGGTTTGGGGATTAGGCAATTATGGTTCTAATGGGCGCCAATCACATTTGTATACTATGACAAGCAATGCCGGTACAACCTGGACCAGTGGTCCTATTTTACCTGACACAAACACATATCAAATTAGTAACATCGAAGGTGTTGATGCTATGACTTGCTGGATGTCGGCATGGACAAAATCAACAGGTAATAAAGGTGTTGTTTACAACACTTTAAATGGTGGCACCAGCTGGAGTAACGTTACACCGGTAGGTTCTTTTACAAATGCTGCATCTTTTGCAGACTTTGTTTGTTTCGTAAATCCAACTGTTGGAATTGTTCTTGGAGACCCGGTTGGAGGTGAATATGAAATTTGGAAAACCATCAATGGCGGAACTTCTTGGTCGAAAATTGCAGGTGCAAATATTCCAAACCCGCTTTCAGCTTCTGAATACGGATTAACCGATTCTTATTTTTCATTAGGAAATACCATTTGGTTTGGTACCAACACTGGCCGTGTTTATAAATCGATGGACGCCGGAGATACCTGGACCGTTAGTGCAACAATGGCGGGTATTACAGAAGTTTCGCGTATAGCTTTTACGGATGCAAATAATGGTTTATGTGCAGGAAGTACGGGAAGCGCTTCGAACCTTATGCAAACAACTAACGGTGGAGCAACATGGACAAACTTAGGTGCGCCTGCAGGTGTTGGATTTAATGATATTGCTCCGATTACAGGAACTTCATGGTTCGCTTCAGTATCTAATCCAAGTTTAACAATGGCTTACTCATTCGATAATGGTGCCACCTGGAATGACTGGGGAAGCTTAAACATTGGTTATCTGCAAATCGGCTTTGCTAATAACATGGTTGGATGGGCAGGAACATTCAGCGATAATTTAACTGCAAGTTTTGGTGGCGTTTATACTTATAGCGCTATTCCATTAGGAATCGCAAATTCTGCTTCAGCTCCAAAAGCAATTAATCTTTATCCTAATCCAAGCAATGGTAATGTTACTATTCAATTACCGGTTGCAAAGAGAGGTATCACTATTTCCGTGAAGAATTCATTAGGACAAGTAGTTTATGCCGAGAAAGCAGTTACTACCGGAATGGAAAGCAAAAGCCTGAATTTACAACAGCTATCAAAAGGTATTTATTTTATTGACTTAACTACTGAGAACGAAAAATATCACCAAAAAATCGTGATTGAATAGTAAGTAGTGTATGCTTTATAAAAAAACCCTGAAGCCAATAACTTTAGGGTTTTTTAGTTATATTCTTGTTTTAAATTATTGTCCTATTTCTTTAACATAAGTACGGTTGCTAAATACCAAATTTGTTGTAACTTAGCTTACCTAAAAAAATTAAAACATGAAAAAATCTTTACTTACAATTTTATCAGCGGTTTTATCGCTAAGCGCATTTGCTCAACCAACCCCAAGTCCGGACTGGGCAACATTGCAAAATACAAGCTTTACAGTTTCAGCAGCGGGAACCCGTTTTTTAGATGCGGTTAGTGCTAATGATATTTGGGCTATCGGTTATGATGGTTTTGCTTATAACAGAAACTACAATTGGTTTACTGTTTCAAATAATGGCGGAAGCACGTTTACAACAGGTAATTGTTATGCTGACACCAATACTTACATTATGGCAAATCTTGATGCTATCGATGGTTCTACAGCATGGGTTTCTGCTTATATGAAAGCAAGCGGAAATATGGGAGCTGTTCACCAAACAACAAATATGGGTGCAACATGGACTAATATGACACCGGCCGGTGGTTATACCAACGCAGCATCATTCGTAAACATTGTTACTTTTGTTACGCCTTCTACCGGTATCATCATGGGTGATCCTGTAGGTGGTGAATTTGAGATCTGGAGAACCACAAATGGCGGAATTTCTTTTACAAAAGTTCCCGGTGCTAATATTCCAAATCCTGCTTCAGCATCAGAATACGGAACAGTGAATGTTTATGAGAAGTATGGCGCAAATGATATTTGGTTCGGCACTAATTTAAACCGTGTTTACCATTCGGTAGATGGTGGTTTGAACTGGACTGTTTCCGCTGCCTTAACTTCTACTATCGGAGCCGCTGCAGGTATCGGTGATATCGCATTCAGTGATGTAAATAATGGTATCATGACGGCGTATTTCGGTCCAAGCACAGCTGCAACTATTACGCTATGGAATACAACAAATGGCGGGGCAAGCTGGACTCAAATCCCTACTATTTCTGCATCTTATGGTTATAATGATATGTGTGGTATTCCGGGTGCGCCCGGCTGGTATGCTTCATGCAGCAACGGGGCTTCAGCTGCAGTTCAATTTCTTTCTTACTCAATGGATAATGGAGTAACATGGACGGATTGGGGTAGTTTAAACATTGGTTATTTAGCAATTGATTTGGTTAATAATATTAATGGATGGGTTGGAAGTTTTTCAAGTCAGGTTACTATTGGTACCGAAGGTATTTACAAATACAGCGGTATTCCTTTAGGAATTAAACAAGGCGATGCGCGGCCATTAGCAGTTTCTTTGTACCCTAATCCAACCAGCGGCATTTTCTCAATTAATATGCCAGCCGCTAAAGAAGGATACGCAATCAATGTTTATGATGTTACCGGAAAGCAAGTATTTTCGTCAAACGGAAAAACAGCACAAATGGAAACACTTTCTTATGATTTGAGTCACCTCGGAAAAGGGATTTATAATATCAATATATCCAAAGGCAGTCAGGTGTCCTCACAAAAAATTATAATCGAATAATTTATTCATAATATGAAAAGCCCCTGAGATTTCGGGGGCTTTTTTATTTCTTTAATGAGAGCAGCCAAGTAACGGCTTCTCCTTCGTGATTAAAAAACTCAATCGGAACATCTTTTTCACCAAATGAATTCATAAAGTTGAACATAACTTTGGTAAGAAATGAATCTACAATATAGGCCCTTGCAAGTGTGGTTTCGTTTGTAAAATTCTTTTTAGTTACTTTTCTCGCTTCAGGTGTAATGCTCCAATTGCCGCGGCCATCCACTAACTTCAGCAGTTTTTTCCCCGCCGATAAATTTTTAATCACCAACATATTATCTAAAGCGTCTTCAGCATCTATTATAACTCCGGGAAGCATAACAATTTTAAGATAGCCCTCTTTCTCAAGACTAATTTTAGTTGTACGTGTGGTGAAATTATTATCAGGCATATTAATTCTATAACATGCGGGGAGGACTATAAAGGTACGCTTATAATTGCGAGCTAAATGTTAAATAGTATTAAGGAATGCGAAGGGTGACCAGCGGTTATTTTAAGCCATATTTGGTTTTGTATTTCTCATACAGCTTTTGTTGCTCGTTAACGAGATTAACCGGTTTCCCATTAAT
>JAHEYE010000044.1:0-3038 GCA_023251695.1 Sphingobacteriaceae bacterium
TTCCCAGTTAAAAATAAAAGCATTAAAAAATGCTGTCATTTATTCGGTTGCTGAAGACGCAATCGGAAACCTGGTAGTTGGATCAGATAACAAGATTACTGTACTGGATAAAAACTACGCTATCATTAAAGAGTATTTCCCGAAATTTAAACCGGCCAAAACATTTTTATTCTCGGGCGAGAAAACAATCACCAAGCTTAATGTTGACAAGTACAACCGTTATTGGTTCACCACAAATCCGGATAATAATTTGTATTTATATGAAAACAATGTATTGTATGATGTTTTTGAGATTCTGAACATCTCCACTACTCTTATCAACGGTATTTCGAAAGATAAAAACGAAAACATTTGGGTAAGTACTTTTAATGACGGGGTTTATTTCATCCAAAACACTTTCCTCAATAATTTCGGCTTTAAACTAAATGAAAAAAATCTGACCATCAATGAAGTGGCAATAAGCGGAGAATATATTTTAACAGCCACAAGTAACGGATTGTATGGATTTAATTACAAAACTTACAGCTATAAAACCTTATCGGATCCAGATGAAGTTTTCGGCGAAGTGATTTACAATATTAATTCGGAAAAGAATAATTATTACTATTCGAAAACCGTTGGGATGACGCACAACGGAAATTTAAACAATGGTAAAGATCTTTTAAGTTTCACACCCGTCGACTCAAAATATATTTACCTTATTAATGGAAAAGAGTGCCTGATTGCCGAATCAGGAACGGTTTATAAAATAAGTATTGCCACAGAGAAAGTATTGGATACCATTGTTTCCTATCCGGATTACAAAACAAAAATTAATGCCATGCTCCTGCGCGATAATCTCTTGTTTATCGGAACATCAAGCGGTTTAACAGTAGCAGATCTTAAAACAAAAAAATACACTACAGCCGGCGACACCGCCTTTAACTATCCCGTTAATCACATTAGTTTGATAAATAACAAAATTTATATCGCGCACGAAGGCGGTTTTAGTATTTATGAAGATAAAAAACTAATCACTGAATTACGTACTAATTCCGATGTTATCAAACTAAGTGCAGTAAAGAAAATCAAAGCTTACGATAATCACATCTGGCTCGCTACGCTCAACGGACTTTTTATGTGCGATATGGAATTATATCCGATAAGCAAATACAGTAAATCGGGAGGTCTATTATCCAATACAATTAATGATGTTGTCTTTAGCGGACAAACCGCTTGCATCGCGACCGACAGAGGCATCTCCATTGCAAGTACAAGGGAATTAATACAGAACCGTTTTAAACCCGAAGGAATCCGGATCACGGCTTTTCAAATCGATGGCTTGGATATTCCGTATACAACTGGACTTCTTAAACTAAAAGCCTCACAAAACAGTTTAACTATCAAGTTCTCAAGTCCCGTTTTCAGCAAACCAAACAAACAATATTTTAAATACAAAAAAGACAAAGAGCCCTTTACTTCTTTTACCGACTTTGAATTACACGTCGCGTCGGTGGAGAGCGGAAAACACAGTTATCAGATCATAACATCACTTGATAATATTAACTGGAGCGCGCCTGTTGTGATTGACATAGAAAAAGAAGAAGCGTTTAAAGAAACCGCCTGGCTCTACATTATCGGGAGTATTGCGGCATTATTTTTGATTATTACTATTAGCTACTTCTCTGTAAAAAATATTAAGAAGAAAGCCAAAAAACGTATCGAAGACGAACAACAAATTAATTTATTGAAACATCAGGCCATGAACTCTTTGTTAAGTCCACATTTTATTTTCAACTCCTTAACTTCTATTCAAAACTATATTAATACCAATAATAGTTTAATGGCGAGTGAATATCTTGCAAAATTTTCCCGTTTAATCAGGATGATTATTGAAAAAGCAGCGCAGAGCAGAATTACACTGCGTGATGAAGTGGCTCGTCTGAATTATTACCTTGATTTAGAGAAAGAACGTTTTAAAAATAAATTCGATTTTAAAATCGAAGTGGATGATGCTGTGAATGTGGATGAAATTTCTATACCTAACATGATCATTCAGCCTCATGCCGAGAATTCAATCATTCACGGTATATTACCGAAACATGAACACGGAACACTTGTTATCCGCTTCAAGAAGAATAATAAGAATGAACTGTTGATCACCATTGAAGACGATGGTATTGGTTTAATAAAAGCCAAAGAACTTGCCAAGAGCAGCCATAAATCGCTAGGAACTTCAACCATTGCCAGCATACTTGAATTAAACTCGAAATTGTACAATAAAAAGCAAAACGTGAAGATGGAGGATAAAAGCATTTTAAATCCAAAAGAACACGGAACAATAATTACAATAACACTTGAACTGTAAACTGAGAAAATTACTCACATATTCTTTAATACTATTTTCTTTTTGCGGGAAATCCCAACTGAATTTGCTTCCTGACACCGTCGGCATTTGCAAAGGAGATACTGCATTTCTGGAAGGAAGAAGCAGTACATTGATTAAAACAGCTTCTTTTCACTGGCGTACCCCAACTTCTATTAAAGACAATTACAAAGTACTGCCGGCCCGGGAAGAAGGAAAGTACTATTTAAAAATAAACAGTAATAATAATATCTATACCGATAGCTGTTATGTAAAATTCTTTGAACGCCCGAAATTAAAATTCAATGACACTCTAATCTGCAACAGCAGCAGCGCTTTGATTGGGGTAAAAAACACACCCTATACTTATGTATGGAGTACTGATGAAACAAACTTCCGTATTAAAATTGAAACACCGGGTAAGTATTCGGTAAAAATCAGTAATAAAGGCTGCGCTGTAACACAAGTCTTCAATGTGAGTTTTTATAAAGCTTCAGTCCCTAATTTCGGTAGTGAAATTACCTTTTGCATGAGCGATGAAAATAAAACACTGAGCATAAAACCGGCCACAGGAAGTAAAATTATCTGGAATAACGGCTCTACCGCAAATAGTATTGTGCCGCACAAAGAAGGAACTTATTGGGTGAAAACCGAAAGCAAAACGTGCGGTATAAGTGTCGACAGCGTAAAAGTA
>JAHEYE010000044.1:3048-13181 GCA_023251695.1 Sphingobacteriaceae bacterium
AAAGCTTGTGATTGCGAAATATTGGTGCCGAATAGCTTCACACCGAATGAAGACGGTAAAAACGATTATTTCTTTCCTGTACTGACCTGCGAGTACAGCTATTACAGCATGACGATCGAAGACCGATGGGATAATGTTGTTTTTACAAGCAACAACATGAATGCTAAATGGGACGGACGTTATAAAGGGAATTTATGCCCGGATGATATTTACATTTACAGAATAGAAACTATCGAAAAAAACACCGGTAAAAAAACACCACGCACCGGGCAAATTACTTTATTCAGATAATTTAAAGACGCTTTAACTCGAAGGTTTTATAGCCTTTTACTTCACTTTCAGTAGCATTTACCTCTGTAACTTTCGCTTTTGGCGGACCATAATAACACCATTCAATTAATTTATTAATGGCTTCTTCGTTTCCCTCCGCCTCTATAAAAACAGTATTATCGGGCATGTTTTTTACCAAACCCGTTAAACCAAGTTTAATTGCTTTATGATGGGCCGAAAACCGGAAGGCTACGCCCTGCACTTTCCCTTTTACAATTATGTTATAATGACGGTTCATTTTAAAATTTTTATTTCCTTTTTTAAGTAGGCTTTGTCTACATGAGTAATGATTCCTTTAATTTCGTTTTCAGACAAATCTTTTTTCCGTGCTATAATATCAACGCCCTCCGAACTCACTAAAGTTTTGGTTGAATAAATAACAATCCATCTCCCCTCTTTATCGCTCGCAATTACACGCCAATTACTTTTGAAAAGCCCGAGTAAGCCCTTCCCTCTCCAACTGAATTTTAATTCGTCTTTCTTTTTTTGTTTGTCCTTACCCTTAATTTTTTTTGGTGATTTATCTTTAGCGTACATAACACAATCATCAAACACCAATTTACCGTTTTTCTCTCTGAAATTAGTGTAATTGAAGGTAGGGCCTGTGTTTTCTTTCTTCAGCCACATCGGGAAATTAGTAGCCACAACAAACCATTTGCCTTCTAATAAAGATTGACTATACTTGAATTTAGCGTCTTTAACCTGCGCGTTTGCATTTAATACAACACATGTTAAAACTATAAGCGCGAGAAACCTCACTGACTGAATTGTCTGTGTTCTGTTTTCGACAGTTCATCTTTCGATAGGGATTTGAAGTAATTATAGGTTATTTTCAGTCCGTCCGCCCTGTTTACTTTCGGTTCCCATCCCAACATTGCTTTGGCTTTGGTAATATCAGGCTGCCTCTGCTTCGGGTCATCTTTAGGCAATGGTAATGAAATTAATTTTTGCTTTGCGCCGGTTAGTTTCAATATCTCTTCGCCAAATTCCTTAATAGAAATTTCGCTCGGATTACCAATGTTAACCGGCAAATGATAATCGCTCATTAATAAACGGTAAATTCCATCTACCAGATCATCCACATAACAAAAGCTACGTGTTTGAGAACCATCTCCAAACATAGTTAAATCTTCACCGCGTAAAGCTTGTCCTATAAAAGCAGGTAATACACGTCCGTCATTCAGTCGCATGCGTGGCCCATAGGTGTTAAATATCCGTACAATACGTGTTTCAACTTTATGAACGCTATGGTAAGCCATCGTCATTGCTTCCATAAAACGTTTTGCTTCATCGTAACAACCACGCGGACCAACTGTATTTACGTGCCCCCAATATTCTTCGGGCTGCGGATGAACGTGAGGATCGCCATAAACTTCACTGGTAGATGCAACTAAGACTCTAGCTTTTTTCACTCTCGCCAGACCTAAAACATTATGGGTTCCTAATGAGGAAACCTTTAATGTTTGAATCGGGATTTTTAAATAATCGATCGGGCTGGCAGGAGAAGCAAAATGCATAATGTAATCCAAATCGCCGGGAACATGAATGAACTTACTTACATCGTGATGATAAAATTCAAATTGCTCCAGTTTAAAAAGGTGTTCGATATTTTTTAAGTCGCCCGTAATTAAATTATCCATCGCCACCACGCGCATACCTTCTTTAATAAAGCGGTCGCAAAGATGTGACCCTAAAAATCCTGCTGCTCCTGTAATTAAAACTCTTTTTTGCATAATTAATTTGTTTTTACCCCAATGCAATAATAACTGTAACCCATTTTTTTCATCTCCGCAGGATCAAAAATATTTCTTCCATCGAACAAGACTTTATTCTTTAATCTTTTTCCTACCTCATCAAAATCAGGCACCCTGAACTCGGGCCATTCTGTGATGATTAATAAAGCGTCGGCCCCATTTAAAGAATCATTCAATTCATCCGTATAACTAATGGTGTCGCCCAAAATACGGTGTGCTTCATGCATGGCAACAGGGTCGTAAGCAATAACCGAAGCACCGGCTTTTAATAATTTACCAATAATTATCAATGAAGGGGCTTCACGCATATCATCGGTTTTGGGTTTAAAAGACAATCCCCACAAAGCAAATTTTTTGCCTTTCAAATCCCCCTTAAAATGTTTTTTTACTTTATTGAATAAAACTTCTTTTTGATTTTCATTCACATTTTCAACCGCGTTTAAAATACGCATATCGTATCCGCTTTCTTTGGCGGTCTTAATTAATGCTTTTACATCCTTAGGAAAACAGCTTCCGCCATAACCTACACCGGGATAAATAAATTTAGTGCCAATACGGCTGTCGCTACCAATTCCTTTTCTCACCATATTAACATCGGCTCCCATAATTTCACAAAGGTTTGCGACATCATTCATGAAACTGATTTTTGTTGCAAGCATAGCATTAGCAGCGTATTTTGTCATTTCAGCCGAAGGAATATCCATGAAAATAATTGGATGCCCATTCATTAAAAATGGCTTATATAATTTTTTCATGATTTCTTCCGCCTCATGTCTGTCGGTTCCAACAACAATTCTGTCGGGCTTCATAAAATCTTCAATTGCTGCACCTTCCTTCAGGAATTCAGGATTTGATGCTACGTAAAAATCAATTTTAGCACCGCGTTTGTCTAAGGCCGTCTGAACTGCATTCCTTACTTTTTCAGCTGTTGTAACCGGAACAGTTGATTTTGTAACTACAACCAAAGGATTAGTCATATAATCGCCAATAGAACCGGCCACGCTAAGAACATATTTTAAGTCGGCTGAGCCATCTTCATCCGGCGGTGTGCCTACGGCAATAAAAACAACCTCAACATCTTTAATACTATCTTTTAACGAAGTAGTAAAATGCAAACGGTGCTTTTGCGAATTGCGGATAACCATTTCTTCGAGGCCCGGCTCGTATATTGGTAAAATTCCTTTATTCAGATTATCAATTTTCTTCTGATCAATGTCAACACAAGTAACATCAACACCGACTTCCGAAAAACAAGTACCTGTAACTAGTCCCACATATCCCGTACCTACAATAGCAATTTTCATAATTAATTATTTTTATTTGCAGAATTCTAAAACAGAATCTGTAATGTATTTTAAAGTTTCTTCATCTAATTCAGTATGCATTGGTAATGATATTACAGAAGCACAAAGTTTTTCTGTAACAGGGAAATCCCCCGGTTTGTATCTATCATCTTTATAGGCCTTCTGCATGTGCAAAGGAATCGGATAGTAAATCATAGCGGGAATTCCTTTGTTATTTAAAAATTCTCTTAACGCGGCTCTGTCAACCCCATTTAATTGTAAAGTGTATTGGTGAAAAACGTGTGTTGAATTTTTCACACGCTTTGGTGTTTTTAATTTTGAATGATTTGCAAATGCTTTATCATAATAAGCCGCCACTTTATTTCTGGCCGCGGCATATTCATCCAGATGCTGCAATTTAATTTTTAAAATAGCTGCCTGTATTGTATCTAATCTTGAATTCACACCTAATACATCATGCACATATTGTACGCTTTGTCCGTGATGTGAAATCATTTTCATTTTGGCCGCTAAGTCCGAATCATTGGTGTACATGGCACCCCCATCGCCGTAACAACCCAAATTCTTACTCGGGAAAAACGAAGTACAGCCTATTGTTCCAATAGTTCCGGCTTTTACTTTTCTTCCGTCACTATAAGTGTAATCTGCACCAATGGCTTGCGCCACATCTTCAATCACAACTAAATTATGCTTTTTTGCAAGGGCCATTATGCGTTCCATATCGGCACATTGTCCGAATAAATGCACAGGTACAATTGCTTTTGTTTTTGGAGTAATTGCTTTTTCTATTGCTTCGATATTGATATCAAAGGTATCTGGATAAACATCAACCAAGACAGGTTTCAATCCTAATAAACCAATCACTTCCGCGGTAGCTACATAGGTAAAACTAGCGGTGATTACTTCATCTCCGGGCTTCAAACCCAAAGCCATCATCGCTATTTGCAAAGCATCAGTGCCATTAGCGCAAGGCATCACATGTTTTACACCAAGATACTTTTCCATATCGGCAGCAAATTCTTTTACTGCGGGCCCGTTAATAAAAGCAGTAGTTTCAATTACTTCAGCAATAGCGGCATCAACCTCTTTTTTTATTTTCAAATACTGACCTTTCAGATCAACCATTTGAATTTTTTTAGTAGTGGTAGTCATGGGAAATTAAGAGATGCGAATTTAAGAATTTTAAGGCAATTATTTAAAATACTTTTGGGCTGCGTTCACGAACCAATCGGGTGCCACACAAGGCTTATTTTTCGCTTTATCAATGAAAACAAGCGTTACTTGTCCGGTATTCAACAATTCCTTTTGCTGGTTATAACATTCGTAATCGAAAGTGATGCGGGCAGCACGCGGTAATTCTTTTATGGTGGTAACAATTGTAATTTCATCGTCGTAATAAGCAGGTTTTTTATAATTTATGCAATAGTCCACAACAGGCAATAAAATGCCTTTGGCTTCCACATCTTTGTAACTAAAGCCTAAAACGCGCATGGCTTCCACCCTTCCCACCTCGTAATATTGAGCATAAACCCCATAATAGGCATAGCCCATCTGATCGGTTTCACCATATCTTACCCTTAATTTTACTTCCGCATTAATCATAAAATTGTATTTTAGCCGAAGGTGCCAAGGTCATTCCTTTGGAACTTCCCTTCGGGATAGCAAATATAATTTTTATAAATGATAAGGCTTTTAAGATACATACTATTAACGGTTATTTTAAGTGCCTGCACCGCTCATTTCCATGTTTCAGAGGTAAAATCCACACATTACGAGCTAAAATCCTCTAAAAACGACTCTATAGCCCTTTTAAACACACTTCCTTATAAGCTTAAGCTTGACAATGAAATGAAGCAGGTCGTTGCTTATAGCGACAGCAACTTAACAAAGGACGGAAATGACCTTTCATTGGGAAATTTCGCATGTCAAAGCGTAGAAGATTACGTGCGGACCAATAGAAACCAAATTGCGGGGAAGCACATTATTATCTTAAACAGAGGGGGATTAAGAAACAGCATTCCGATTGGTGAAATAACAAAAGGTCACATTTTTGAGCTGATGCCTTTCGATAATGAGATTGTTATTATAAAGATCAGCGGTGAAAAAGTAATGGAATGCATCCTTTCGATGGTAAAAGATAAAAAATTAATAAGCCGGAATTTAAGTTTAACGGTGAAAGAGGATGAACTATCTGACATAAAGATTTGGGGAATTCCATTTAACATAAAAGAAGATTATTATGTTGTAACATCCGATTATTTGGCGATGGGCGGTGATAATTGCGGTTTTTTCGGAAAACCAATTTCTTATGAAACAACTTCGTTGAAATTGCGCGATGCCATCTTCAACCATTGTTTTGCTCTAACAAAAATTAACAAACATATTATTCCGGACAAAACTATTGGGATCAGAATTTCAAAATAGGCGTGATTTTTTAAAATATTTTATCGGAGGCACCATTGCGCTTTCGGGATTAGATTCTTTTTCCAATGATTTGGTAAAACGGAAAGAATTAAAAAAACTTACACTACTGTATACCAACGATCAACACAGCCGTATTGAACCTTTTCCGGATAACGACCCAAAATATGCAGGACAAGGTGGGTTTGCCAAAAGAGCGGCGGTAATAAAACAAATAAGGAAGGAAGAAGAAAATATTTTGTTACTGGACGCGGGCGATATTTTTCAAGGCACACCCTATTTTAATTATTATCAGGGCGAATTGGAATTTAAACTGATGAGCCAAATGGGTTATGATGCCGCCACCCTGGGAAATCACGATTTTGATTTAGGCATAAGCAACATTGTTAGGCAAATGCCCCATGCTACTTTTCAATTCCTGAATTGTAATTACAATTTTTCGGACACCGAACTTACAGGAAAAATTTTACCCTACAAAATTTTTAATAAGGGCGGACTTAAAATAGGAGTTTTTGGAATTGGCATTGAATTAGAGGGACTTGTATCAAAACACCTCTATGGAAACGTGAAGTACAACAATCCTGTTGATTGTGCCAACTCGAGTGCACATCACTTAAAACATAATATGAATTGCGATTACATTATATGCCTGAGCCACTTAGGATATAAATACGATTCATCTAAAATAAGTGATTTGGTTTTAGCTTCACAATCGAAAAATATCGATTTAGTAATAGGGGGCCATACGCATACCTTTTTGAATGAACCCGTAAATACCACAAATTCAGAAGGAAAACAAGTATTAATTACACAAGTAGGTTGGGCAGGAATTTGGTTGGGACGTATTGACGTTTTTTTCTCCCACAGAGGGGAAAAACTGTTTCATTCGGGCGAAAAACAAAAAATTTGAATATCCAAGAAAAAAGTAATTTTTCTCGAAAAAATATTTTTTTTATTTTGTTGCGTAAATAAATAAACAATGTATATTTACAAACAATTACACGTTAATATCATTTGAACACTCTATATACAAACTATTAAAACTTATTTACGATTATGAAGGAGAAAACAGCAGAACAGATTTGGAATAATTGTCTGGAAGTCGTAAAAGATAATGTGAGCCCGCAAAACTTCAAGACATGGTTCGATCCAATTAAACCTGTTAAGCTTGCTGAAAGTATTCTAACCATCCAGGTCCCTTCACAATTTTTTTACGAATGGCTTGAAGAGCATTATATCACACTAATTAAAAAAGTGATTCGTAAAGAACTTGGTACTGAAGGCAGATTAGAATACCACATTGTAATGGACAATGGTACAGGCAAAACAGAAACACCAATCACATTCAAATTACCGAACATTAATACTAATCTGAAAAACCCTCATGTATCTATGCCAATAGACGTGAGTGCTAATCCGATTAAAAACCCATTTGTAATTCCGGGCTTAAAAAAGGTTCAGGTAGAATCTCAGTTAAATCCTAACTACAGCTTTGATAATTTTGTGGAAGGCGATTGTAACCGTTTAGCACGCAGCGCAGGTTTCGCAGTTGCACAAAAGCCGGGCGGAAACGCCTTCAACCCATTATTAATATATGGTGGTGTTGGTTTAGGAAAAACACACTTAGCTCAGGCTATCGGTATTGAAGTAAAGAAAAATCACCCTAACAAAACAGTTCTTTACGTTCAGTCAGAAAAATTCATCACTCAGTTCATCGAGTCGATCCGTAACAATAACCAAAACGATTTCGTTCATTTCTATCAAATGATTGATGTTTTAATTATTGACGATGTACAGTATTTTGCGGGTAAGGATAAAACACAGGATATTTTCTTCCATATCTTTAACCACTTACATCAATTAGGTAAACAAGTTATTTTAACGGCCGACCGCGCTCCCGTAGATATTCAAGGTATTGAGCAACGTTTATTAAGCCGTTTCAAATGGGGACTTAGTGCAGACTTACAAGCTCCGGGATTAGAAACCCGTATTGCTATCTTAGAGAAAAAGATCTACAACGAAGGCATTCAGTTACCAAAAGAAGTTGTTGAATATTTAGCTTACAGCATTACATCAAACGTTCGTGAATTAGAAGGCGCTTTAATTTCATTATTAGCTCAGTCTTCTTTAAATAAGAAAACTATCACTTTAGAATTAGCTAAGAACATGATTGATAAATTCGTGAAGAGCACCGCACGCGAAGTATCAATTGATTATATCCAAAAAGTGGTTTGTGATTATTTTGATTTGGCTATTGATACCATGAAATCAAAAACACGTAAGCGTGAAGTGGTTCAGGCGCGTCAGATAGCAATGTATTTTGCTAAAAACATGACTAAATCATCTTTAGCTACTATCGGTATGCACTGCGGTGGAAAAGATCACGCTACAGTATTACATGCTTGCCGTACGGTAAATAATTTAATGGATACAGATAAACGCTTTAAAGCTTATATCGAAGAATTAGAAAAGAAAATCAGCATCAGCAACTAAGAAAACACAATATAACTGACAAACAAAAAAGCCCTTCAGAAATGAGGGGCTTTTTTTTGTGCCTTCGACAAGCTCAGGCACCGGATAAAATTTTTGAAGATGTGGTGGTTGAGCTTGTCGAAACCACCGTCACAAACTACCCATTCTCGTGAACAAAATCATTTCGGGTAAATATTCTTACAGGATAAAGAGCTGCGAAAAAACCAATAAGCATAATCAAACTGATAATCCACACAAAATCCTTTGCTTGCAGTTCAATGGGATAATAAGGTATCACATACTGATCGCTGGATTGTACAAAATGATATTTCATTTGTAACAAACAAACTATTAATCCTAAACCCAAACCAATAAATGTGCCAATCGAAGTAATTAAAAAACCCTCACCCATGAAAATACGGCTTATTAAAGTATTGTCGGCCCCCAGATAATAAAGGGTTTTAATATCTTTCCTCTTCTCAATAATAAGCATAGTTAAAGCGCCGATTATATTAAAGGTGGCAATAATCAGAATGAATGCAAGAATAATGAAAGTCCAGAGTTTTTCCGACTCCAATGTCTTAAATAATACGTCATTTAGCTGATAACGGTTTTTAACGATGTAATTTTTTCCTAAAGAACTTATTAGTTGCGATTGAACCGCTTCCCGATCAACGTCTTTGTTTAGACTAATCTCTATGGATGAAACTTCGTTTTTACAATCCAATAACTCCCTCGCTACATCAATATCCACCAATACATATTTAAAATCGAAATCATCATTTAATGAGAATGTGCCGGAAGGGAAAACAAATTTCTGATTAAAGTTATCCTCCGGGTTCAGGCTTTCCTCCTGCCCTCTTTTCGGACTATAAATAGCAACCTGCTCAATGAGATTATTGATATTGATCTGTAATTGATTCGCAATGCCTCTTCCAAAAACAGCGAAACGATCGGCGCCATGCTTTAATTGAAAAGTTCCTTCCTTAATTACAGAATCAAAGCGTGTCACCGTTTTAAAATTATCATCAACACCTTTAATGGTCACAATGGCTTGTTTATCGCCGTGTTTTATTAAAGCGTTGTCGTGAATACTTTTAGAAATCTGATCAACTCCTTCAACCGATTTTATTTTGGAAATGAAGTTTTCGTCAGCCTCGAAAAATTTACCGCTCACCGGCATTATTTTTATATCCGGTTCAATGGCATTGTATAAATTAGCTACAACTCCGGTTAAACCATTCATGGCTGATAGAATAATCACAAGGGCTGCCGTAGTTAAAGCAATGGCGACAATGCTTATCCAGCTAATAATATTAATAGCGTTATTTGATTTTTTTGAAACCAGATAACGCCGGGCTATGTGAAAAGAAAGGTTCAATACTTATATCTCAATTTGCCACCAAAACTCTAAAACACCAAATTACACTAAAGTTTTTGTGCACTTTTGAGCCTTTGTGTTTTTGTGGCGACTATTTTTTTAGAAGTTCTTCGATCTTCATCGCGTAATCCAAAGAATCATCAATGAAAAATTGTAAATCAGGAACCACACGTAATTGTTTTCCCACTAAATTACCCAGACGCTTACGGATAGGCGCTTTTTGTTCCTCCACCAAATTAAAAATAGCCTGGCGGTCTTTGGTAGCCATAATACTTAAATACACTTTAGCACTACCTAAATCAGAGCTCACTCTTGTTTGTGTAACAGTAATGAAAGCTCCGCCGAAAAGATTTTTCGATTCTCCCCTGAAAATTTCCGCTAATTCTTTTTGAATGAGTTTATTTACCCTTTGTTGTCTTACACTTTCCATTAGGCAAAAATACGGAAAAATCCGCGGTTTAGCCTTTAGTC
>JAHEYE010000044.1:13281-15860 GCA_023251695.1 Sphingobacteriaceae bacterium
TAAGTTGTAGTGGCGGCACTATTCAAAACTTGCGCAGTAATCACTCCCGGTGAACCCGGCGCCCAGGATACCCTGAAAATGTGATTCAATCCGTTCTCAATATTATAATCAACAGCGCCTGTCATTAATTTTATGGCCGCCGGAACAATTCTTGCTCCAGCGGGAGTTGGACAACCACCGCCTGCCGGATTTATATTTCCGTTTAACCAAATATCGAGGTGGTCAGGTTCCGGTCCGCCCGAACATAACACACCTGCCATACCATCGTCGCGATCTTCACTGTTTAAATAAGTATCTAACTCTATAATTAGCGAACTACTGATACCGCCTGCGCCCAGACTTCCTCCGGCAACACCGCAAGCACAGCGGGCTTTAGGGTCGTTCTGCATCACAAAAGCCATTCCATCTGCACCGGCATCGCTGCTTCCGAGATTCACAATAAAATCATAACTGAAAGGAGATAAAAAATTAAGTGTTGAGTTCACATCCCAGGCACAACCTTTTTGATTGGTTGAATTAGGTGTGAGAATTGTGCAGGTTCCGGATACTGTTGCGTTGGCTAAAATAGTGTATTCTGCTGTGTTTGTATAGCCGGGAACAGTTGCATAAGCCATAGTGGCGCCGCTTCCACCGGAATTCAGACAAGAAAATTTTGTGATATAAACGCGTACGTTTCCGGCAGTGATTGGCGTCCATATTAATTGCGATTGTACGCTGCAAAAATCATCGTTGTACGCACCGGCAATCGGAACACCTGTTAAATCGGTAACTGTAATTTGTGTATCCCATGTTGCAGAACCACCATTCGAACAAAAGGTGAAGGTATAGCTGTTGCAAGAAGAAACATTAACAATATAATAGTTACCTGCACTTACCGAACCAACAGTTTGAAAGGTGGCTGTAGGAACTATTGTACCTGAATTTATACCAGCGGATGAATTACATTGACTACGCGAGATAAAAGAAGATAGAATCAATAAGATCGAAAAGAGTAAATGTTTTGCCATGTTATTTAAATCGATTTAGCAAATGTGTTGTTTTAGACATTTAGTATTTTCTGAGATTGGCTACAGTATTGGATTCCTAGCTGTTTAGATTTAACTAAATTGTTTTAGTAAAATGAGGTGTTTTTCCCAATCTACACGTTTTAGAAGGTCGTTTTCTTTTTAGATTTTTAAAGAAAAACAATGGAATTCCGGATTGCCTTTTTAGGAGAAAAAATTATTCACAATCTTATAGTGAATGAATCCAACGCTTAAATACAGTCCATTGCCCTTTGAAATAATTCATTTGATTCTGATAATCATCTGTCAAACCAATTTTAAATTCTCCTTCTCTTGGCTCTTTATAGGTGCCTAATAATTTGTCCCACCAAATAAAAAATGTTCCGAAATTTCTTCCGTAATCTTCCGGATTAATACTGTGATGCAATTTATGCGCCGGCGGACTAATCAAGATCCATCGTCCTACCCAACCCAATTTACTTTTTACATCTGAATGCAAAAGATAAGCATAAACCTCTCTGAAAAAATAAACCAAAAATATCTGGTGCAACGGACTTCCCATTACGGCGAAAAAAATAGCGGTGAAAAAAGCATAAACCGATGCTTCCAGTAAGTGCCCTCTCGCATTGGTAAAAACGGTCATTTCAGTTGCAGAATGATGAAACGAATGAAGTTCCCAAAATTTCCTGTTGTGCATAAAACGGTGCTCTAAATAATGTTTTATATCGAGCAATACAAAAAACAAAATTGGTTGCACCCATGGAATCTGAATAGAACCCAATAAATTAAATTTTATGAATTTCATCAACAGACTCGATAAAAAATAAGCTACACCTAACGAAACGCATAAGCCAAGTGCCTGATGCAACCGCGAAACACTAAGGAAAAAACAAAATGAATCAATTTTCGAACTTGTTGTCGGACGCACAAAAATTTTCCGCAAAGAACTATTCTTCCATCCTAAAGTAAAAAAATCAATCAACAGAGCCGCAACACAGGTAGCAACAGACACCATGATGGCCCAAAACGAAAAGTCACTTAATTCAGATGCATTTAAGAATAGCTTCCAAAAAGCTGCAGGGTTACTTAAAAGTAATCCGAGTTTAATCCGGTAATAATAGACCAATAAAATAACGGTGATACACACTACCCCAGCGAAAATTGTCAGCTTTTTAGTGCTTATTTTTTTTGATATAGGAACTGTTTGATTCAAGAAGCGTTAATAAAACCTAAAATGCAGGTTTATCGTCTAAATGTACTAAGAATTTTGCTCCAAAGGAACTCCTGCAGAGTAATAATTTGTTGTTATCTTCGTTGTGTCATCATGGGAAAACTTTTTTCGGTATTGAAATACATTAAAGGTTATTGGCGATATGCGTCCTTAAACATTTCCTTCAATGTCTTATTTTCCCTTTTTTCGGTGGTTTCCATCGCCCTGGTCATTCCTTTTATGGATTTGCTTTTTAAAACCGATCCGCAGTTTTACCTGGATGCAATTAATAATACACCCAAACATTTTGAGGCCTCCACTTCCTTTTTAAAGGATTATTTCTATGGTCTTATGTCGTCTTATAT
>JAHEYE010000044.1:15960-19665 GCA_023251695.1 Sphingobacteriaceae bacterium
ATTTGCTTTTTAAAACCGATCCGCAGTTTTACCTGGATGCAATTAATAATACACCCAAACATTTTGAGGCCTCCACTTCCTTTTTAAAGGATTATTTCTATGGTCTTATGTCGTCTTATATTATTTCCTTTGGTAAACCCTATGCAGTCATATTCATCTGTATCAGTATTTTTTTATTAACGCTTTGCAAGAACTTTTTCCGTTACATGGCTATGTATTTTCTTGCACCCATACGTAATGGCGTTGTGCGCGACTTAAGAAACAAACTCTTAAGCAAATCACTTAACCTGCCTCTTTCCTATTACAGCGACGAAAGAAAAGGTGATATCATGAGTCGTATGACCAGCGACGTTCAGGAAATTGAATGGAGCATCATGCAAACCCTCGAATTAATTTTCAGGGAACCTCTCATCATTATTTTTTATATGATAATGATGATTTCTATTAGCGGTTACTTAACACTTTATGTTCTTTTATTTTTACCCATCGCCGGCTTAACGGTAGGCATCATCGGAAAAAGCTTAAAGCGTTCGTCGGTCAAGAGCAAGGAGATTTTAGGAAATCTCTTTAACATTATGGAGGAAACCCTCGGGGGCTTAAAAATCATCAAAGCTTTTACAGGCGAAACTTATATTCAGAAAAAATTCGCAACCGTTAACCAGTCGTTTTACAATCAGTCGGTAAAAGTTTACCGCAAAACAGATCTTGCATCACCCATCAGCGAAACAGTTGTAGTTGGGATTTTAATGCTGATTTTATTTATAGGATGTAAAATGGTATTTGATAACAATGGCTCTTTAACCGCTGCTATGTTTATTGGGTATTTTGCGGCGGCTTCGCAAATTGTCCCGCCAATAAAGCAAATTACCCAAGCTTATAATAATATTCAGAAAGGTGTTGCATCGGAAGAGCGTATTAATAAAATACTGGATGCAGAAATTCTAATTTCTGAAAAAGAAAATGCTAAACCTGTTTCAGCCTTCAATTCACAAATCGAATTCAAAAATATTTCGTTTGCTTACCGTAAAGGTGACACAGGTTATGTTTTAAGGAACATTAACCTCAGCATCCCGAAAGGAAAAACCATTGCTTTGGTTGGACAAAGCGGTAGCGGTAAAACAACTTTGGCTGATATGGTTCCGCGTTTTTATGATGTGGATGAAGGTGAGTTATTAATTGATTCGGTTAACGTAAAAGATTTAAAAATAAAAGAACTGCGCGGTTTAATAGGAATGGTATCGCAGGAAAGTATTTTATTTAACGATACAGTTTTTAATAACATCGCTTTCGGAATAAACAACGCCTCGATAGAAGATGTAACTAAAGCCGCTAAAATTGCGAACGCACACGATTTTATAGTAGCACTACCTGAAGGATATGATACCAACATTGGCGACCGCGGCGGAAAATTAAGTGGTGGTCAGCGCCAACGTTTAAGTATTGCCCGTGCTGTATTAAAAAATCCACCAATATTAATTTTAGATGAAGCGACCTCAGCATTGGATACCGAAAGTGAAAAATTAGTTCAGGATGCCTTAAGTAATTTAATGCAGAACAGAACTAGCATAGTTATTGCCCATCGTTTAAGCACCATTGCTAACGCCGATGAAATTATTGTACTGCAACAGGGAGAAATCGCAGAAAGAGGTAATCACAACCAATTACTGCAACAAAACGGCATTTATAAAAAACTTTGCGACCTGCAGAGTTTTAAGTGATTTACATGTTGAGTATTTAATTATCCCTTCGTCAACTTCCAAAATCTCCAATAAAGAATTATTCCTACAAAGACCAAGCTAAACGTTAGTGCCCACCAGATTCCAATCACTTCCATTTTACAAACGAATCCTAAAACGTAAGCTAAAGGCAACGCTAATACCCAATAACCAATTAATGTAATGTAAGTCGGGAATTTCACATCTTCCATTCCGCGTAAAATACCAATAGAAGTCACTTGCAAACCATCAAATAATTGGAATACGGCAGCAATGATCAAAAGGCTGGATGATAATTCCAGGATCTCTTCATCACTCGTAAAAAAGCGCGGCAGAACATTATTCATCGAACTGAGAACCAAAGCAAAGAATCCCATACAACATAACACAAGAAGGACAGCAATATTACCTGCTTTTTTTAATTCTGCTTTATTATTTGCAGCAGCAAAATGGCTTACTCTGATTGTTCCTGCACTGCTGATGCCACTGGCAAACATATATGTAAACGCAGCTAACGTAATGGCAATGCCATGCGCATCAATTTGTTCCTTTCCGAATTTGCCTGCCATGAATAAGGCAATAACGAAAGCTGCCACTTCAAAAGTAAATTGCATGGCCGAATTAATTCCGATCTTCCATAACGAACGCAAAGATTCCCCACCGAATTTTACCTTCTTTAAAAACGCTTTCATCTCTCTTGTCGCCGGATTGTAAAAAATATACATAAGAAATGCTCCGCCCATAAAACAACGCGCAATAAAACTGGCCCAGGCCGAACCCATATAGCCCATCGCCGGCAAACCGCATTTACCATAAATCAGACAATAGTTTAATACAATGTTTAGAAGGTTTCCGATAATGCTGATGTACATAGCCGCACGGGTGTTACTTAAGCCTTCGGCAAACTGCTTGCAGGTAAAGAAAAAAGAAATAGGTATCATCGAAAAAACCAAAACATTAAAAAAAGGCATGGCCATCTCAACAACATCATCCGGCTGCTGCAAGTATTTCAGCAATGGACTCAAAAAAAACAATAACAGAAATGCAATTACCGAAACAACCAGATTAAGGATTAAAGCATTTTTAAACAAACTTGCTTTTTTCTCAGGATCATTGTTCACATGCGCCGACGAAACCAAGGGTGTGGAAGCAAAACTCATGCCGATACAAAAAACAAGCAGTAAAACAAAAATACCATTTGATAATACACCCGCCGCAAGTTCAGTCTTTCCCAATCTTCCCAAAAAATAATTATCGGCCATACCTGTAAAAACATGACCAACCTGGGTCGCGATTAAAGGCAGCGACAAAAAAATGGTTTCTTTAATATGTTCTCTGTTTGTTATGGTTTTCACAATAGTAATTTATTTGACAGATGATAAACCCGCCAATATTTAATGTAAATAATTTCTGGGTTTTAGTTGGCCGGTGTTCCCTTAGCTAAACGCATTGCTAAGACGTATTTCCAAAGTGCATCTTTCTGTGCGTCGGTTATTTTTGCTTTGGGCGCCATGCGGTTGATATCATTTTGCCAATCAGCTTCACTTTTCTTGTACATGTTTTTTTTACCATGACAGTTAGTACAAACTCCCACATAAATATCATAACCATCCTTTAAAGTTTGGGCGGTTGCGTCTGCAAACTTTCCCTGAATAGCTTTTAGTTGGGCATCACCGGGGGTTAAAGTATCTGCAGAGCTTGAAGTGGCTCCTGATTTTGATTTACAGGAATAAATAACCAGTGCTAAAACGGATAATATGGTAAGAATATGTAATTTCATAACTAATTTTATTTCGGTAAAGTTAAAGTTTATTTTGGAACCCACAATCAAAACACTCGGAGATATAGAAGCAAAAGGCTATGCAGTTTGTGACAACTTCATTTCTGCAAGTGGAACAGAAGTTTTTTTGAGTAAGATAAAAGAACTGGAAGAACAGAAATTATTTAAGAAAGCTTCCATTGGGAATAAAACCGAAATACAAACAAATAC
>JAHEYE010000249.1 GCA_023251695.1 Sphingobacteriaceae bacterium
AACAGGGGATTTGCTCAATAAAGGGCCCTGACTTAGCCGGGAGCCTTTAAATTCTGTCAGGTTGAGCGGCACTTCGACAAGCTCATTGACCGCATTGGTACCTGAGCTTATCGAAGGCACCAATAAAAATTAATTAATATTCAATTCATAAGGCAGTCTGGCCTGTACGCCTTTTAAATTGACGATTGTTTTTACATAATCTAAAAACTGATATTGCGCGCCTAAATTCTTTTTAATTAAGCGTGCTTCCATTTCGTCTTCTTTATTATTTAAAAACATACTGAAAGGATCTTTACGTTTTGGCATTTCTTCAATTTTATAATCAGATATTTTTGCCATTTTAGCAGCGTATGCGATTGCTTCGTTGGTTCCGCCTAATTCATCCACTAAATTAATTTTTAAAGCATCAACACCGCTCCAAACACGACCTTGTCCGATACTGTCCACCATTGCAGTTGTGGTTTTGCGTCCTTCAGCCACGCGGCTAATAAATGTTTCGTAAACTTTCTCAACGCTGTTTTGTATGTAAGCGTATTCATTTTCTGAAACTTTACGGAATGGAGTACCAACATCACTGTGTTTGTTTGTGTTTACGGTATCGATATTAATTCCTAATTTATCGGCAAATGCTTTTTGCATATTCGGTAATACACCAAATACGCCAATAGAACCCGTAATTGTGTTTGGTTGTGCAAAAATCCGATCAGCCGCACAGCTGATATAATAGCCACCGCTCGCCGCCACATCACCCATGCTAACAATGGTTGGTTTTGCTTTCTTCGCTAAAGTCATTTCCCTCCAGATCACGTCACTCGCTAAAGCGCTTCCGCCGGGCGAATTTACGCGCAATACAATTGCTTTTACGGTCGAATCTAAACGAGCATCTTTTATGGCTTTTGCAATGCTTTCACTGCCAATATTTTCTTCGTCACCTTCGCCGCTTGAAATTGCGCCAACTGCATAGATTAATGCAATCTTCGGTTGCTTACTGTGTATTTTTTTATCTTTACGGGAATCTTTAAAGCTCTTCTGATATTTACCGATCTCCGCGAAAGCAATTTTATCTTTCTCAGATAATTTCAGATCTTTCTTTAATAAACTCATTACTTCATCTTCATATAAAATACCGTCAACTAACTTTGCATTTAAAGCAGACTCAGGAGAATCGATGGTTAAATTATTAGCTAATTCATTTAACTTTTCCACACTCATGCCGCGCTCTTTTGAAATTCCTTCTAACATCGAATTCCAAATGCTTCCCATAAAAATTTCGGTTTGCATACGGTTGGCTTCACTCATTTTGTCTAGCATAAAAGGCTCGATGGCGCTTTTGAATTTACCGTGACGGAAAATCTGCATTTCAATACCTAATTTCTCAAACATATTTTTCATAAACATTAACTGTGCGCTTAAACCTTTAAGATCCATGCCGCCCTGCGGGTTCAGGTATAGTTTAGTTGCAGTTGAGGCCAGATAATAAGATTTTTGAGAATACGTTTCACTGTAAGAATAAATGAATTTCTTCGATTTTTTAAAATCAATTAATGCATTGCGGATCTCTTCGATGGTTGCAAAGCCGGCTTCCATATAATGGATGTCTAAATAAATTCCTTTTATTTTGTCGTCTGTTTTAGCTTCCTCAATAGATTTTACAATACCGCGTACGCCTAAAACGGGCGGAGGCATGAAAGGGCCAAAATCTAATTCCTCAAAAGGGTTATCCCTACCACGTTCTGATATTGGACCCTCAATTTTAAGGTGTAAAACACTGTTTTCTTTTACAGTGAATGTTTTTTGGCTTTCACCTTCAAATGCACCTTTTAATCCTGCGGCTATAAAACCACCTATAATAAGAGCCATTATAACGCCTGTAATGATTAATCCGAAAATTGAGCCTAAAAATGCTCCGAAAAATTGCTTCATTTTAGTATATTTTTTTGTGTTTAATTAGAACTAAATTACCTTTATTAGGCTTATTAAAAGCATAAACTGTATGAACGTAGCATTTTTGTGTTTGGGCGGAAATATGGGCGACCGATTGGTGAATTTAAACCACACAAAGGCGCTTATAAGTGAGGAACGGTTAACGATTTTAGCCGAAAGCAGTATTTATGAAACAAAGGCCTGGGGCGATGAAAATGCTCCTGACTATCTTAATCAATGTATTAAAATCGCCACTGATCTGGATGCCGCTTCCTTGATGCAACTTCTTCTGACTATCGAACAAAAAATGGGACGGATGCGCAATGGCACGAACGCCGACCGTACCGCAGACATCGATATTTTGTTGTTTAATGATGAAATAATAAATACAGGATTTCTGACAGTTCCTCATCCACGTTTACATTTGAGGCTATTTGTACTAAAACCCTTGAACGAAATTGCAGCTGAGATTGTTCATCCGGTTTTGAATAAAACCATTCATGAATTATTGGAAAGCTGCACCGACAAATTAACCGTAAGAAAAATAGGCACAAATGTACATTTGTATTGAAGGAAATATCGGAGCAGGAAAAACGACTTTAGCGCTGGTACTGGCCAAAAGGCATAAAGCCATTTTTTTGGCGGAGCAATTTGAAGAGAATCCTTTATTACCATTGTTTTATGAGAATAAAAAAAAGATGGCTTTCCCTTTAGAATATAGTTTTTTGATTTCACGCCATAACCAATTGCATAAACATTTCAGACAAGAATCTAAAAAAATAACAGTGGCGGATTTTAGTCTGCACAAATGTTTATGGTTTGCTAAATCCAATCTTCAGGAAAATGAATTTGAATTATACAAAAATCAATTTGAGATTATTGAAGCGGTTACTAAGAGGCCCGATTTGTTTGTGTATTTGAACACACATCCTAAAAACCTGCTGCTTAACATTAAGAAGCGCGGTAGGCACTACGAAAAGGGAATTGATAAAAAATACCTCCGTTCTGTTACTAAAAGCTATGAGGCCGGCCTTATGAAACTAAAAGGTATCCCGGTAATTGAGATTAACATTTCAAAATATAGTTCAAAAACTCATCAAAGTATTGTCAACTTATTAGATGATATATTAAAAAAAGGAATTAAATTTAAATACAAAAAAATCGGAGTCTGACATGAAAAGATTTTTAAGGATAATTATTTTGGCGGGCTTGCCTTTTATTTTTAAAGCGCAAACGGGTTTAACTTTTGATGGTAATAATACTTTTAATGGTCAACCCCTTTTAAATACAACAGTAACTGTTGTTGAATCGGGAAAAGTTATTGAAACCGTGGCTACAGGGAGCGGTTCTGCTTTTAAGCTGAATTTGCCTTTTGGAAAAAATTATTCCATTTATTTTGCCAATCCTAAAGGGCAAAAAATGTTTATGGATTTTGTTATGGACAATATTCCTGATAAAGCACAAAAAATAAAAATGACGTATGCTTTCGATGTTCCGTTTTTTCCGAAGGATGCTTTGACTTTTGATACCACACAATTCAAACATCCTTTTCATAAAGTTATCTTTAACGGTAAGGATAAAATGGTGGATGATACCATTTATATGAAACAGTTTATTGCAAAAGTCTACATAAAGAAAAAAGAAGAGAAAGAACCGGTGGTGGTAGAACCGAAAACAACGAAATGGACCAATTTGGCAGGAAAGTTTAGTTATGGTAATAAGGAGAAACTTCCGGTAAGAAATAAAAAAGTGAACCTGATTAATGGAAACGGAGCTGTTGTAAAAACAACTTCCACTAACAAATACGGTAATTTTATTTTTACGGGGGTTGATTTGAACGAAGCAAAAAAAATTGAGATCGACTTCAAAAAGGAATTCACCAATCAGAATGTATCAATTGAATTGACGAATAGTAAGGGTGAGGCCATTTGTACTAACAACGTTGTAAATAACAAAGCGGAGTGCCAGAGTTCAGCATCTAATAAGGTGATTGAAAAATTAATTGACCCTCGTTTCACTTACAAAATTTCAGCAAAATTAATTCAGGAAAATGATAAGAAGATTTCCTTTTACCGTAATAAGCAGGTCTTGTTACTCAATAATAAAAATACAATTGTGAGGAAAGCAAAGACAAATGCTTTCGGTTCGTTTGTGTTTACAGATTTGAAACCCGGACAAACGTATATGCTTGGCGTGGAGAAAATGGATGTGGAAGCGGGAATGAAAATTAACTTGTATACAAATGCCGATCATTTAATTGCACCGGTTGATAGCTCTTGTGTCAGTCGTTTTGTAAGGCGCTTTTCAGCGGAGAGTAATTCTTTATTTAATGAATTGCTAATTGATGAAAGTCAGTTAAGAATGGATGTGAGTGGTAAATTGTATGGTGATAACATGAACAATCCTTTAGGAGATTTAAAGATATTATTATTGAACGATAAATTTGAAACGATTGATACCACTACTACCGACGGATTCGGGCGTTTCCTTTTTAAGTATTTGCCTTTCAGCAAAGATTATTCTTTCACAACGCTCGATGATAAGGAAAGTCTTCTTGATGCTATTAATAATATTTTGGTATATAACGCAGAAGATGAAATGGTGAAAATTGTTTCCAACTTCAAAGGAAGGCGTTTTAAATACAATCCGCTTGACGCAGATAAAGCCAGATTGATGGAAATTTATGCCGATGATCCATGGTTGGCCTTATTAAGCACCGAAATAAAAGGGAGTAAAGCAAAGGTCACTGTTATTAATGAAGATATTTTGTTTGAAAGCAGTAAATTTGATTTGCTTCCGGAAGCTAAAATTACCCTGGAAAAAATTGTTCTGGTTTTAACGCTTGCTCCAAACCTGAAACTTGAATTAAGCGCACATACCGACAGTAACGGAGACGATGCTTCTAATCAGAAATTAAGCCAACAAAGGGCGAAAGCTGCTGTAGATTTTATTATAGGACATGGGATTGAAGCAGGCCGTATTATTGCCAAGGGTTATGGCGAAACAAAAATAACCAACCATTGTAAAAACGGGGTTTATTGCACCGACGACGAACATGCTCCTAACAGGAGGATTGAGTTTAAGATATTGAGGAATTAATAATTATTTCTCGCAAAGACGCGGAGTCGCAAAGTTTTCTAAGCATGATACAAAATCACTTCTTCACAAAAGTATAAGTATCAATCAGCAAACCGCCTGTAGCGTTACTCGTAACAGCAACAATTTCGTAGCCTTGTTTTGCAATTGAGTTTACCTTTTCGGTTACTTTAATGGTGTTGGGTGTAATGTTGTCGATTT
>JAHEYE010000250.1 GCA_023251695.1 Sphingobacteriaceae bacterium
TTGTTTGTTTTCTTCAAGTATTTTTCCTGCTTCATTCAATTTACCGATCTCCATTAATATCTGGCTTTTATTAAGCATGGCTCTGCTGTGCTCTTTCTTATATCCGTATCGTTTAAATACCACGATAGCCGAATCCACATAATTTAAACCTGTAGCATACTCTTCCCTTCTCAGATATGCCGAACCAAGGTTTACATAAGCGCTTGCAAGTTCTAGCGGTAATTTATTTGAAATCGCATAATTAATCACCTCACTAAAACTATTATTAGCTTCAACATACTGCTTTTGCGCAACGAAAACGAGACAGCGGTTCATTTTAATATGACTGAGTAAACGTTGATTATTAATACGGATGGCTATTCCGATTCCCTTATTAAAATCTGCGAGTGCCTTATCAAGTTCCTGTAGAAAATATTTTAAGAGTCCTATATTGTTTAAGAAAGTAGCTTGAAAATATTCATCCTTTTTTAATTCCGCTCTGGTGAGACCTTTTAGGTAAAACTCAGCTGCTTTTTTATATTCGCCCGATTCTTCATGTGCAATTCCCAAAAAATTATAGACCTCACATTCATTTTCATAATCATCCGCCTTAATGCATTCATCAAGTAATATAAGAAGGTCATGAACTGTGTTTTGCGTTAAACCATATTCTCTGTCAACATACAATAAACGGATCCTGGCGAGTGTTACGATACGATTTATCTTCATTTCCTGCGCCAACCTCAGGGCACTGTTGAAATAAGAACTTGCTTTATTAATATCGTGTCTGTAGTAGAAATAATTTCCGTAGTAAATATTTATTTCAGGAAGAGTTTGAGACGTGAGATTATTTTTTTCTGCGTAATCCAGAGTTTTTCCGGCCGCCTTAAATAAGCGTAACGAATCAAAATAAGTTGCTTCCTTTACTTTTAAGAGTAGTTTTCTTAAACTATCCTCCTTAGGGCCCACACTAAACAATGGCCCCGACAACATTACAATTATGATTATAAAAAAACGCTTCATCCCCGAAACAGTCTATAAATATAATGTTAATTACGAGTAAAGCACAGGGGGCAGCCCTCTATTAGACCAGCCCCTTTTTGATTGCTTTTAACTATTAGTTTAACCGTCCGAAAAATGCTTATCCAAGTAAAATTCCGAAGGTAATTAAAGTGTTCATTTGGAGTGCCGGACCTCTATTCCTCAAACATTGAATGGATTAATTTAGCAGAAGATATAATATTACTTAAATGCGTTTTTATTATTTTCTTGCCATATTTTTTCTTTTAGTGGATTGCAGTTCTGCAAACAATCCAGGATGGAACAATGTTTTTAACCATCCCACCTCCTTTTGTGAAAATACCGGACAGTTCAAAAGTCCTGACGGACAAAACATTTTGTATGCATACGACGACGGCTGTTACAGGGTTTATTTCACTTCAAAAGGTTTAGTTTACAATTTTACTGTTGTTGGTGACCGGGATACTACTTCAGACAATTATTATCCTGAAAAAGAAATTGAAAATAAAAACCGGCCTATTTACCGCGATTATGTTGTTTTAAATTGGGAGAATGCAAATTCCAATGTATCCATTCAGCCTTCAGAACAAACTTCAGATTACTACAGTTATGTTTTTATGATGAACGGACAGGAAAAAAACCTTAACTACATAAGAGGATTTAGAAAAATTACTTACAAGTCAGTTTATCCGGGCATTGACATTGAGTACACCATTCATCCGGAAGGCGGCATCAAGTACGCGTTTGTAGTCAGTCCCGGTGCAGATATTTCCCAGATACGTATGAAATATTCCAAAGACATTTCTATTTATAACAATGAAATAATTATTCCTTCCGATTTCGGGAATATTATAGACCATGCCCCAAAAACTTTTTATCAGACAGATGACATTACAATAAGTTCAGCTTACACGCAAATAAACAATAACACCATCGGGTTTAATTTAGGCAGTTATGATAATACCAAAACTATAGTCATTGATCCATGGACGCAAAATCCGGTTTTAAATAATACTAAAAAAATATGGGAAATAGAAACAGATGTAACAGGCAACGTATATATCTACGGCGGGGATATGCCGGTAAGAATATTAAAATATAATTCGGCAGGCACATTACTTTGGAATTACGCCTCTGCGATTGATACGGCCAATTACTGGCTTGGAGGAATGGTAACCAATCAATTCACAGGCGAATCTTATATTAGTGCCGGCTCCATCGGAAAACTCTGGAAAATTTCAACAGCGGGCGCAATGGTATGGAGCAATACACCGGCAGGAAGTTGCGAATACTGGAGCCTTTCGTTTAATTGTGATGGTACTAAATTAGCCATTGGAGGCAGCAACGGAATTTTTTCGATCAGGGGTTATATGTTCAATATAAATTTAGGAACAGGTGCCCAATCAGGTACGCGCTTAATTGGATACGGAAGTATGGGTTTCCCGCCAACAATGCAGGAAGCCAGTTCAATTACATGGGGGCCCTATAACAATTATTTTTTTCTTACCCTCGATACTGTTGGCGCAGTTAAAGAAACCATGGCCGCTATCGATTACAAAACATCAACAGGTTATCTTTTTGATTATTACATTCCCAATTACGGACTTGGCACAAAACAGCCTATTTGCGCAACAAGAGCCAACACTGTTGCTTTGTACACAATGAACGGAACAACTATTCATAAACGTGATCTGCTAAGTGGCGCGGTTCTTGCTTCTGCTGCCATTCCGGGTGGCTCGGCTGCAACCGGTTTTTTCGGTGGAAGGAAATTACCGAATAATGCGGGAATTGATATTGATAACTGCGGGAATGTTTATGTAGGTTCCACCAATCAATTGGTTAAATACGATGGTAATTTAGTTCAACTCTCTACGGCAGCAACAACTTTTCCGATTTATGATGTAGACGTAAATAATAATGGAGAGGTGGTTGTTTGCGGTTTTGGTGGTGGTAATGGACAAATCCGCAGCATTGCAATGGGCGCCTGCGCGCAGGTTACTCCTGTTTGTTTAGTGAGCCCTTTACCTATTGAATTAAACGATTTTTCTGTCAACTGTTCTGATAAGAACGCAAAAATTGAATGGAGCACCAAGACAGAAAAAAACAACAGTTATTTTACGGTCCACCGTTCGAAAGATGGAATTAATTTTGAAGAAATACAACGTTTACCCGGAAATGGGAATACAAATTCAGAAAAAAATTATACTATTACAGATGATTCTCCATTATACGGAACTTCCTATTATCAGCTGAGTCAAACCGACTTTTATGGAAAAACCACTAACCATGGGATGGTTAGTCTTGTTAACGGATGTAAAACCGGGAAGCCGGAGATTATTGCTTTGCCTAACCCATTTGAATCAGAATTCGGATTGGTATTATCATTAACTGAAGACGCAATTGTTTCGGTTGATTTGCTCGACGCACGGGGTCAAAAAATAAAAAACATTTGCAAAGAATCTTCATTTGTTAAAGGAAAACATGAAATCGGAATAGTTGCAGATGAACTAAAGCCTTCCATTTATTTCATCCGCTGTTGCGTTAATGGTAAAACCACAGTTGATAAAATTATCAAAAGCGGGAATTAAGGTTTGTTTTTATGTACCGCCCTCAATACAGAGGTGATAACAAAGCCCCGGACCATATTCGGGGCTTTTTGATTACGCCTAGGCGCTATTCAAAAAAACAAAACGGTTGTGTATATTTGTGTAAAAGGCTGAATGAAGCAAGACCACAAAATAACAAATCTGGTTTATATTGCTGTTGCAGTGATTATCTCCTCCCTGGTCATTCTGCTTCCAACGGGTAATATTCTTGCCTACGATGTTTTCGGTTATTACATGTATTTACCCTTTAAATTTAAATACCACGATCTCACTTTACAGAATTACGATACGGTTACACAAATTCTTGAAAAATACAAAGCCAGCGAAACTTTTTATCAGGCCGTAAAATGGGACAATGGCAATTGGGTAATGCGTTACCCTATCGGCTTATCTATATTATATGCGCCGTTTTATTTTATTGCCGATTTAATTGCGCCACACACCAAGTATGCTGCGGACGGATTTTCTAAACCTTATCAATTATCCATTTTATATGGCTGTCTGCTTTACACTTTAGTTGGCTTACATTTTGTAAAAAAAATTCTCGTTCACTTTTTTAATGATAAGACCGCAGCACTTGCCTTAATCGGGATTGCATTGGGCACAAATTACTTTTTACATACTTCACTGCACGGACAAGGCGCCATGTCGCACAACCTACTGTTTACTTTATATGCGATGATTATTTATTTTAGTATTCAATGGCATAAACATTCTTTCGCCAGGCTTTCTGTTTTATTGGGGATTTGTGTTGGATTGGCTGCTTTGTGCAGACCATCTGAGATCATCTGCGGTTTAATACCCCTTCTGTATGGTGTATCGGATTTGAAAAGTTTTAAAGAACGCATCACACTTTTACTGAAACAAAAAAAACAAGTTTTGGTTTTTGGGACTGCATTGTTGGGTATGGGTTTTATTCAATTAGCTTATTACAAATATTCATCCGGACGTTTCTTCATCAACCCTTATGGTTCGGGTAATCCCGGTGAAGGATTAGAGTTATTTAAACCGCATTTATTAGAAGTTCTATTCAGTTTCCGGAAGGGATGGTTTATTTATACGCCCCTGATGATTTTCATTGTTTTGGGTTTTGTGAAGATGTATAAAAAGAACCCCGGGCTTTTTCTCTTTGTGCTCATCTATACATTAGCGAATGTGTATATTGTTTCAAGCTGGAGCTGCTGGTGGTTCGGAAGTTGTTTTGGAAACAGAGCACTTATTGCCAACTATGCCGTGCTTTGCATTCCTTTAGGGTATTTTTTGGATTACGCCATTCATTCAAAACTAAAAAGTATTTATTTTTTACTCTTTACACTATTTATAAGCTTGAATCTTTTTCAATCCTGGCAAATACACAAAGGTATTCTAGATACAACTAATATGTCGAGAGCTTATTATTTCTCCACTTTTTTACAAACCGCTCCCCCTGCTCACGAACAAACTAAATTATTACTAAAAGGAAAATCGAACAGAGAGGTTGAAGTTTTTTCGGAAGATGATGCTTTAGCACACAGTCTCAATTTTTTCCGGTTGAATAATTACGAAGACGGAAAAGCCAACGCAAAAGATTTGTGTGATTCGATTTCTCACAGCGGAA
>JAHEYE010000016.1 GCA_023251695.1 Sphingobacteriaceae bacterium
GAAGAAAAAAAAGCTATCAAACAAATTGAGGATGACGAATGGTTTCACCGCGAGGAGGTTTTAGAAATTATGAAGGAATATGGCATTCCGGTTTCAAAATGGTACGAATTCAGGTTTTATGTGATTGGGAAAATTATCTGGTACAGTTGTTATGTGATTGGCTGGTTTATGCCCTTTTATTTTGCGGGCAGATTAGAAAGTGGTAACGTGTGCGAATATTTCAGAATGAAAATCTGGTTTAATGAATTAGGCATAACCAAACACGACCGTATCTTGTACGATATGGGTATTAAAGAAAAGGAACATGAAGTTTATTTTCTGGAGCAAATAAAGGACAATAAACTCCTCCCCTTTTTCGAAAAACTATTTTTTTGGGGGAGTAAGGATAGTTTTAATAATATTGATTTGGATAAAAAATATCCGGTTGAAAAATCGGATGTGTATTGTTCCAAAGGAAAGCCTTCGGCTTAAAAAGGAAGAAATTTAAAATTTATTCGTGAGACAAATTACATTCATACTCTTTTTAGCATCACTTTCTGCATGTAACACCAACAACACTACTATGAATGAGATTGACAGTAAGACCGCTTACGAAATTTCGAAAACATTTCCAGTTTCCAGGGATAAAGTTTATGCTGCTTTAACCGACTCAACCGTTCTCAAAAAAATATGGGGCGTGCAAAGCATTCATGTGGATGCCCGTGTTGGCGGAGAAACAAAGGCCGTTTTTATTGAGGGCGGTAATGATTGGAGCTTTACGATAACTTACAATGAAGTCATTCCAAATGAAAAACTAAAATGGATCACACATTTCAAAAGCTTTCCAAATAAAGAAACAAGAGTGACTTTACTTTTCAAAAAAGCAGATGAAGGAACAGAATTTGTAATAAGAATGGAGAATTTTGAAAATGAAGAAGAACGGAATGCCAATAAAGGGGCTTGGGAACACGGACTTACTGTTTTAGACAGTATTCTTAAATAAAATTACAAAAGGCAAGTTTATCCAACTAAGCACTATTGTATGGGTAAGATTTAATCGGGCAATAAACAATTTAGCTATCATGGTCGCCGACAAGCCAAGTTGTCCTAACTATCTCCTAATTCAACTAAAGCAAAAATCCTCATTTTTTTGATATTTTATAAAAAACAATAAATATTTATTGTTTATCAATAATTATTTATTACTTTTGTGATAGCATAAAAAAATTGCAAAACATCATGAAAAGAATTTCGACCCTATTTCTTCAGGCTGTCATTGTGCTTATCGGCATTGTGGCGGTTGCCATTTTGATTCGGGTTCCCTTAATTGAGGGAAGAGCTGAAAATTTAGACCTCTTAAGCATTTACACTGACCCATTCATCTTGTATGGCTACGCAACATCAATCGCATTCTTTGTAGCGCTGTCTAAGGCGTTCAGATTACTTGGATACATAGGCCAAAATAAAGTATTCTCATCAGACTCTGTTAAGGCTTTAAAGGGTATAAAGTATTGCGCTGTCATAATAAGTATTTTAATAGTGACGGCAGGGTTATTCATAAAGCTATTCCATAATAAGGACGACGATCCTGCGGGTTTTATTGCCCTATGTATCGTCACTACATTTACTTCCATAGTTGTTGCAACTGCTGCAGCTATTTTTGAAAAAATCTTGCAGAATGCCATAGATATGAAATCTGAAAATGACTTAACAATTTAAGCTATGCCAATTATTGTAAATTTAGACGTGATGATGGCCAAACGAAAAATTTCCCTGAATGAACTTTCGGAAAGAGTTGATTTGACCTTATCAAACCTTTCTATCTTAAAGACAGGGAAGGCGAAAGCAATTCGTTTTAGCACTCTGGAGGCAATTTGCAAAGCATTAGATTGCCAACCAAGTGACATTTTAGAATATGTAAATGACAAAAAAAGAACCTCGAACCGCTAATTCGGATTTTTGTAACAGCGGATGGACACTAAGTCTTCTGCTTTTTCTTTTTAGCGGCCGGGAAAAGAATATTATTTAATATTAAACGGTAACCGGCAGAATTAGGATGTAGACTTAAATCTGTTGGAGGATCCTCTACCCTATGCAAATAATCTTCAGGATCATGTCCGCCATAAAAAGTCCATGTACCTTTTCCGTGCTCACCATGTATGTAACGGGCTTCATTGAATGCTTTCGACTCACCAAGAACTAAAACATTTTTCTTTACATAATTTTTATTGAAAGCAACAGTTTGTCCCCAAAAACCTTGGATGGTGCTTATATGATTCTGATTTAACATGGTTGGTACAGGATCCCATTTTGCAGAGAAATCAAATAAACTGAATACATCAGTTTCTTTTGTCATACCATATTGTTGTTGTCTTGTACCATAGGTATCAATGGTTGAGAATTCATATTCCATCGGATTCAGCATCAATTTATATTTTTCGAAAGCATAGCCTTTAGAAAAATCAAGCTTGCTATTCATGTTTGCATCAGCAGGATCGTGATCGTACATCTCAGCACAAATATCAACCCCTTCGGCTGCAAGACCAATGTCGTAGCTGTCGGTAGCACTGCACATCGCAAAGAGAAATCCGCCACCAAAAACATATTCATTTATTTTTTTTGCAACAGCTAATTTTAATTGCGACACCTTACTATAACCAAATTTTGCGGCAACGGTTTCATTTTCTTTTACCTCGGCCTGATACCAGGCTGCGTGCCGGAACTGCGCATAGAACCGTCCGTACTGTCCGGTAAAGTCTTCATGATGCAAATGCAACCAATCATATTCTTTGAGTTTACCATTCAATAGTTCTTCATCATATACAATATCATAAGGAATTTCTGCATAAGTTAACACAAGGGTAACCGCATCATCCCAGGGTTGTTTTGTTTTAGGAGAGTAAACCGCAATTTTCGGGGCTTTCTCAAGTTTAATAGCATCCTGATTTATTTCAGGGTTAGAAATTTCAACTAAAATTGAATTTGATTGTGCATCTGAAATGATTTCGTAGCTCACACCCCTGATGAGGCACTCGTTACTAACCGGTTTAGCATTCGGAATCATAAAACTACCGCCTCTGTAATTCAACAACCATCGTATTTCCAATTCTCCCTTAAGCGCCCAATAAGCAATACCATATGCTTTTAAATGATTCCTCTGGCTGTCATCCATCGGAATTAAAATATAGCTCGCTTTCAGGTTTTGTAAACCCAAAACAATAAATGCAAATAGGATGAAGAGTGATTTCCGCACGAATTAAAGTTACGAAAATATGGATTATAAGGCGTCTTTTTGATGATTTTTAACAGCAAACTCTAGTCATACCACTATAGGTTTTAATGCGGATTTTGAAATTAAAAATTATTTTGTATCTTTAGTATTCCAATGAGAAAAGCCACAAAAATTTTCGCCCTTTTTTTAGTCCTTTTTGGGATTATTGCAAGCGATTGCGCTTACCGCAAAGATTGCGGCGGACGCCGGAAAAAGAAAATAAAAACCAATATGGGTGGTTATATGTAGATTAGTTGGGAGTTAATGCCAAAGGCATCCCTTCGGGAGAGTTCGGAGTTGGGAGTTAATGCCAAAGGCATCCCTTCGGGGGAGGTTCTAGAATAGTCATCTTTATTTATCCAATAATTTTCTGTTCGATTACACATTTTAAAACATTTTCTTACATAGACGCTGCCGAAGGGCTCACAGATTATTTGAATTATCTAAAATAATCTTAACTTAGTGTCAGCCCTTGGGGCATATGAAATTAAACTTAAAAATAAACAATTACCCCTTTTGGATTTTTCTCGCTATTGCTGTTAAAGGCCTCTTCTTTTGGTCACAAGTTTATTCTTATTATCACGAAACCGCACCTTTAATCGGGCATTACACTCACGACTCCGGTGAATATTATGGAGGAATGAATCATTTTTATGAGCATGGCACCTATAAACCTGATATACGCATGCCGGGATTAGGTGTTATTTACCTTCTCTTCCGATTGTTTTTCGAAAACAATACGGTATTAAACATTATTCTTATTCTTCAGTGGCTGGCTTCAGGACTTGCCATATTTACTTTAGCACTAATGATCAGCCGTATTGTAAAACGGGAATCGGCATTTTATTTTGTTTTCTTCCTTTTCCTTTTTACACATTACGTTTACTTCTGGAATAATTGGCTGTTGAGCGAAAGTTTCGCTATGACTTTTTTCATTTTTGCCATACATTTCTTAAACCGATTCCTGGTACTCGATCAAAAGAAATATCTATTCTGGGCCGGTTTCTTTTTTACCTGGTGTGTTTTTATAAGACCTGTTTTTTTATTGTTCTACGGTCTTTCAGCTATTTTCTTACTTATCTATTTCATCAGGGAAAAACGTGGCTTTAAACAAATATTTACACACGCGGTCGCTTTCTTTTTACTCTTCTGTATTCTTGACTCCGCTTGGATAATCCGGAATTGGAAGGTTAAAAACAAATTCGAATACCTCAATGATATCGACTGGTACTCGAAACTGAGTCCGCATTCCCCGGATCCTGCCTTGTATTTTTTTCTCGAATCATGGGGTGGCGATCTCGAAAATGAACGGAATTGGTTTGAAATTGATTACGAAATTGATTACCGTTACCGCGATACAATAATCCCTGATAGAATTTACACCAGTCAGTTTAACCGCGACAGCCTTGTACTGGTAAAGAAAAGAATTCAATGGTATAAAGTACACCCCAGCGATTCAATTGTTGCTTACATCAATAATTCATTGATGGCCTTTACAGCATCCATAAAAGATGAGCAGCCATTTACCTTTTATATCGGGTCGGGACTTATTTTTATGAAACGGCAGATATTCAGCGGCTATTTCCCTTATAATGCATTTGACGAAAATTTCCAACGGCTACCGCTTTATAAAAAGATTGGTAAACTATCAATAGCGGTTTTATTTTTTATTCTATTTTTTACCGGTCTCCTTTATTCATTCTATGTCTTATTAAGAAATAATAAAAGCTACATTTTGTTCCTACTTATTATTTGTGCCTATGCGAACTTAATTTACATTGCTTTCTTCTTTAAAACGCCGGAGTTCAGATACGTATTACCAAGCGCCATCGTATTCTTTTGTTTAACCGCTATTCTCGCCAATAAATTATGGTGCCGTTTTAAAAGCCGCTCTTCTTCTGTAAAACAATAATTGTTTCAAGATTATCAGGGGTTTCAATCCATTGCAG
>JAHEYE010000251.1 GCA_023251695.1 Sphingobacteriaceae bacterium
TATTCAAGCCGCTGCGCTTCATTTCCATTCCGTTGGTAGTAATTCTGCATGTAATTATTCTAATATTGATGGGTCCGCTAGGAAATAATTATAATTCTGTAGTGTGGCCGTGGAATATTATGATGGTAGTTCTTGCTTTGTTATTGTTTTCTGGAAAAACCAACGAGCGTTTCTTTTCAATTTCACATTTATTTAAACAACCTGTTTTTTATTTGGTGATGGCATTATTCTGGATTTTACCTGCCTTTAATTTGGTCGGGAAATGGGAAACGTATTTATCGTTCTCGCTATATTCAGGAAATAATCATAACGGAAAAATTCTTTTGTGTGATGAAGCGTATAACCGTTTGCCGTTTTATGTAAGACATTATGTATATCATAATGGCGGGCAATACATTTTGTATCCCAAAGAATGGTGTCTGAACGAATTAAAAACGCCGCTGTATCCCGAGAAAAGAGTGTTTGAAAATATTACCTCTTATGTTAAAGCTATCAGTCATTCAACGGATGAGGATGTAAAACTTGTTTATATCGAAAAGCTAAAAATGTTTGACAAAGCTCAATAGCTTGGTATATTTGCCAAAATTAATTCAATCTAATCATGAAGAATGTTTTATATGGCATCGTTGCCGTTCTCGCCATTTGTGTGGGAATATTATTTTATCAGGTGCAATCACTCAAAGGTGGAAGCGATGGAAACACCGGGAATTCCGGAGCTGAAACCAAGGGGATTAAAAAACCGGTTATCATTAATTCGGCAACGGATCCTTTACCTAAGGGAAGTATAGCTTACATAAACATTGATACACTCAATGAAAAATATTTATTTATTTCTGATTATGTAAAAGTTTTAAAGAACAAACGCATTGCATTGGAAACACAAATGCAGGCCTTGAGTCAGAAATTCCAGGAAGATTATGAATCTGCCCAGCAATCTGCACAAGCAGGCCTGTTGCCACCTGCAGAAATGGAAAACAAAAAGCGTGATCTGGAGAGACAGCAACGCGAATTAGAAAACAAACAGATTCAAATGGATAAACTTGCCATGGATATGCAGGAAAAGAATGAGCAGTTACAAAGAGACGTGAAAGAATTTTTAGCAATAAACTACGAGGGGAAATATGATTTCATTATGGCCTATACAGTAGCCGTTCCTACTATTTTATTGGCAGATCCGAAGCTGGAAATAACTTATCAGGTACTGGATGCTTTGAATAAAGAATATCTCAATAGTAAATCAGTAAAAAAATAAAGACATGTCGAAACTATACGAAAAAATAAAATCAGTAGAAGAGTTTCATGAAGTTTTTAAAATCGGAAACGCATCTCAAATTACACTTGTAGAAGAAAGAGATTATACCCTCCGTTATAATTTAATTAAAGAAGAAAATGAAGAATATCTGGAAGCTTGTAAAAACAGCGACATCATTGAAATTGCTGATGCTCTTGGAGATCAGCTGTACATTTTATTCGGTACAATTTTAAAACACGGTCTGCAACACAAGATTGAGGAGGTTTACGATGAGATTCATCGCAGTAATATGAGCAAACTCGATGAGAAAGGAATGCCTATTTACCGCGAGGACGGAAAAATCATGAAGAGTAACTTGTATTTTAAGCCGAATATTAAATCGGTTTTAGACCAAGTGTAAAGCCTTATTTTATAGTTTTTAGAGTGTTTTTACCTTTCCTTAATTCGGGGATTCTTAATAAATTGTTCATATCATATCATTGATTATCAATAATATAAAGGCTTTGTCTTTAGCTTTTTATTTAGTATCTTTAATAAAATTTTAAAAAATGCGGAAATCTTTATTTTTTGCTTTAACTCTACTAAGCACTCTTACGTTTTCCCAAGCTCCACAATTTTTAAATTATCAAGCCATTGCCCGTGATGCCTCAGGTAACATAGTTACAAACCCAATCGGTATTAAATTCGAGATTCTGCAAGGAAGCCCTAGTCCAACCGTTACATACGAAGAAACAAATACGATTACACCGGGCAGTGCAGGTGTATTTACTGCAGCAATAGGAGGGGGCACCCCCGTTGTCGGAACTTTTTCTCTAATACCTTGGGCTAACAAACCTTATTTTATCCGTGTAAGCATCGATCCAACAGGTGGAACTTCTTATTCAACAGTCGGAACAAGCGAATTATTGTCGGTACCCTATGCATTGTTTGCAGAGAAAGCCGGAAATACTCAAACAGTAAATATCACGGGTACGAACGTTATCGGGGCCTATCCAAACTATACTATAACATCGCCTGGAGTATTAACGCCGAGTACCGGAATTTCAATAGCAGGCGGAACAATCACAAATACTGCACCCGATCAAACAGTAGCCATTAGCGGAGCCGTAGGAACGTATCCTAATTTTACTATTACTCCCACGCCACCGATAACTATTACACCCGGTGATTTGAATATTTTCGTGAATGGGACAAGTCCGAATTTCACAATCGGTTCAGCTCCTAGTTTGTCAGTCTCCGGGGCACAATTAAGTATTTCAAATGGTAATACAGTTACCTTACCAACAGGTACAACATATACTAACGGTACAGGGATTTCCCTCACATCCGGAACAATCATAACAAATACAGCCCCTGATCAAACAGTTACAATTGGTAACGGAACCAATGTAAACGTTACAGGGACGTATCCAAGTTTTGTAGTTAATGCAACACCAACTTTAGCTTATGTATCAAATACATTAAGCATCAGCGGTGGTAATTCAGTTGTAATTAATATGCCGAATCCACTCATTGCAGGTTCCGGTATTTCGATTACATCAGGTACAATTAGCAATACAGCACTGAATCAAACTGTAACTTTATCGAATGGTACCAATGTGAATGTTAACGGCACTTATCCGAATTTCACAGTTAATTCAATACCTACTTTATCTATTGCGTCAAATACATTAAGTATCAGCGGAGGTAATTCGGTCACACTTCCTTCTTCACCAACTTACAGCGCAGGTGTAGGAATTTCACTCGCATCCGGTTCTATCACCAATACCGCACCTAATCAAACCGTGAATGTATCCGGACCGGGAGTCATCGGAACTTATCCAAATTACACAGTTACGGCTACACCGCAAACAAGTGTTAGTTCAGGAAGTTCAAATGTTATTATTACAGGTTCGGTACCAAGCTACAGTGTAATCGTTTTGAATCCTGTAATCTCAGGGGCAGGCTCAACAACTGTTACAAACGCCGGTAATAGCTATACCGTTAATACACCACCTGTAAATTTATCTTTTGTTCCGTCATCCGGTATTCTTTCTTATACGCCGTCTTCAGGTTCCAATACAATTAATATTTTACCAAGTGTAAGTTTCACTAACAATGTTCTAACGGTTGGTACCAATACTACTCTTATTCCGGGTACAGGTCTATGGACCCGTCAGTCGACAACAGCAACTACACTTTCTAACATAAATGATCTTGTTGGGATTGGAACAAATGTTCCGAGTGCGCAGTTGGACGTAAGTTCAACATCGTTTAATGTTTTGAATTTGAGAACTTCTGCAGCAGGTTCAAACGTAAATGTTGACGCTTTTCCTACCGGGGCCGGTAATTTACAATTCAGAACGGTTACTGCAAACGGAATCTCTTTTGCTACCAGCAACATAAACAGGATGTTGATTAATCCATCAGGAAATGTCGGAATTGGTACAATGTTACCCTCTTATCCTTTACACGTTCAGAAAGGAAACGCCAGTGCATTCGTAACAAGTATTGAAAATACTGATGCTTTAGGATGGGGTCTTGAAGTAAGGGTGGCAAATACTTCCAACTCAATAAATGCTTTTGATGTGTATTCGAATGGAATAGAAAGGTTTTTAGTACGGGCCGATGGTTATGTTGGAATTGGAGCGCCTGTACCAACAACTATCTTGAATCTTTTGGGTGTAAATTCAACTACTTTTATTAATGCTTTCTCCGCTTCACCTGAAAGTGCTATTCGTATTGCGAATGATGATTTAACTAATAATAATTTCTCATCGGTCATTTTTTCTACTAAAGCAACAAATTTTGCATCGTTCGAAGCTGCGAAAATTGTCGGGGTTAATACCAATCACACCACGGGTAGTATAGGCGGCGACTTAGTTTTCATGACCCGTGATCCTTCTAATCTTTTTGAAAGAATGAGAATTACTTCAAACGGTAACATTGGTATACGAACACAGTTTCCTGCAGCAGAATTAGAAGTCAATGGATATACAAAATTAGGATCGAACGGTCCGGCCATTCAAACTTATAAAACAACTGGAACAACTGCACCGACTCAAGGTAATACTGCAAGCATTGTTCTTCCTGCTTTTATTCCACCTGGTAAAATAATTTCTATCGACGTGATGGTAAATTGGAGTGGTGCAGTCGGTGATTGGATTCAACCGGGATATACTGTCAGTGCGGGTTTTGAATTTAATTGGTCCACATCTGGAAACACCGTTTTCGTAACTAATAAAAACCTGAACTCAGGCAGCATTCTGAGTAAATTATTTGTAGTTACAGTTGTATATGAACAATAATATATATATTAAATTTTAAATGAAGAAGTTTGTAATTATTTTATCTTGTCTGATTAATCTGCAATTATTTGCACAGATTCCTCAAAAAATAAATTATCAGGGAGTAGCAAGGGATGCTTCAGGAAATATTGTGACCGGCGCCATTGGAATTAAATTTGAAATTCTTCAGGGAAGTGCAACCGGACCTGTTATTTACGATGAAACAAATAATGTTATTCCCGGTCCATCGGGAATTTTTACCGCTGGAATTGGGAACGGGATTGCAGGAGTTGGAACATTCTCTTTAATTAACTGGTCAACAGGCAATAAATTTTTAACCGTAAGCATCGACCCATTGGGCGGAACTTCTTATTCTACAATTGGTACAAGTGAATTACTTTCTGTTCCGTATGCATTGTATGCTGCAACTTCAGGAAGCGGTTCTTCATATTTGGCGGGAAACGGAATCGCTATATCCAGCGGATCAATTATTAATTCAGCACCTAATCAAACTGTTAATATAAGTGGAGCAGGGTCGGCAACCGTTAGTGGAGTATACCCGAATTTTGTTGTTACAACACCGGGCGCTTCCACTTCAGCGGCAGTTCCGGGTACAATTTCAATTAATCCTCCTCATATCGTTACAAATCTTG
>JAHEYE010000045.1 GCA_023251695.1 Sphingobacteriaceae bacterium
TGATTCATCAAATGAAAGACAGCCATCTGCAGATGCAATTGCTTTCCATTGTTGTTCTTCACGTGTTTCTATAAGTTCAGGATTATCGCCCCAAGCATTGGCAAACGTGATTTCATTTCCGTCAATGTCAACTGCAGGATTTCCATTATTGTCAAGCAAACGGATATTGATATCGTAATCAGCCATGAGATACAGCTGTTCTACATACGATTCTGTGAATGTCATTCCGATATCGTAACTGCGGTAAGCAGGCTGTCTTGGAGTATTAGCGGCTGTTTCTGCAGGAATAGTTTGTTGCACATAAGGCGACATATCTTTCAACGCGCCGCGTTCAGGATAATGTTCGCTGCCGGAAGAAACTTCCGATTCAGGTGTTCCAGAAGAAATAAAAATTCCTGCAGGATTTCCGGTCTGGAAAAAAAGATATTCGGTAAATGCTTCTTCTGTCCAATCCCCGTCATTTTTTCTGCGTGATGCTTTAGTATTTACTTTTACCCGATAATAATTATTGGGTTGTAATAATGCGGCGGTGTGAGAGCCCCATGTTTCGTCAAGCGTTTCCTGTGAATATGTTATTGCACTATTTGCATTACGAATACGGAAAGCTTCCTCTTCATTTAGACCACAAACTTTTTCAATCAAAAAATCGCCGGTGATGCGGATGGTGCGTACGTTTTTATTTATTCCTGTTTTAAAATCAAAAGGCCGGTAACTGGCAGAGGCGTGAAGTTTAATTGTTTTTAATAAATTTTCATCATCGTCAAACACTTCTGCTTTTCCTTTTGATCCGGCAGAAAGCCACACATTTATTTCGGCCATATTTTCGGGGAAGATGATGTCAATCGATTTCTTTTTTGTCGTAAAAATTTTATCAAAGCAAAAAGAAGTAACAATAATTCCATATCCTTCAATGGTCACTTTACGAATATCATTATTCTTGCTTTCAAGTGTAAAAACAATCGGCTCAGTTGATTTGTGCCATTTTGCTGTTGCCACAATTTTTCCTGAACTATTGTATGCGGTGAGAAATGAATTGCTTCCACCGGCATTATCATTCAGCATACACGTTACATAAACTTTTCCCGGAGCATCGGGAAAAGTTTTTACAGGAAAAGTAAATGATGCCGCTTTGTTTTTTCCTCCCTTTAATGAAGAAGAAAAATAAATTTCAGTATTGCCATCTTTATCATTCCATCTTTTTTTCGAAAGTTCAACTGAAAGAGCACCTTTCGCATTTTTTCCTCCATCAATAATTACATTATCAATTGTAAAAACTTTTGCAGTTGCAGTTTTATGTTTTGCAATAGCAATACAGATGCGGATTATGTAGCTATTCATCGGCTGCAATGCACGCGTTGTACCAATGGAAGGTTCTGAATACTTCACAATTGTCATTGGAAAATCCGATTTGAAAATAAATCGGTCATCCAATAACAAGGGTGTGAATTCTTCTCCGTAATCATATGTTTCAAAATCGGCACATTGCCATTCAGCAACAAATTTATCACTGCAAGGATAACCTGAATTATAAGTAAGTAAAGTGCCAAGCCATGATTCGTTATTCTCCAGTTCGCGCGAAATTTCAAATGGTGTATTCGCGTTTAATATCAACACAGTATTATTCACCTTTCCATCTGCAGAAGTTGCCTGCCATGATCCCGTAATATCATCTTCACTCCATCCCGAAGTTGAAGTTGCATCAGAAGAAGACCAATTGTTGCGATGTTCAAGTGTCAATCCCGTAAGTTCGTATTTGAATTCGTAATCACCTACGTCTTCATATCCTACAGTTGTCGAAGCATTTCCCCCGGCATTATTTGTGTCAATTACTTCTTTATTGAAATTTAAAATAACTTGTACGTCCGGCGGAACAAGAGAGAAATCTCCGGACGACATTGAGACAGCTGCGGTTGAATCATAGAGTCCGTCTGCATCTGTTAATGTTCCTTGTTTGGTGAGTTCCCACTTCTCGCTTACAATGATATGTTGTATTCCCCCTGAAGCAAATGGTAAAGAGAATCCGGGAGTTCCGGTTTTTTCCCATTCGAGAGAAATCGTTGCACTCGGATTACCTAATGGAGTTTTCAATGTTACTTCAACTTCTGCTGAAACTGAAAGCGGATTTGGCGCTGTAGCTTTTGCACTTGCTTCAACTGAAATGCCAACCGAAATTCCACACGCGCTTACCTCTGCACTTCCATGAATTGTAAGCGAACCTTCGGCCTGCAATGGCATACGGCTCACAGAAAGTTTGCCATCAATCCACGCTTCGAAATCAACTTTAAGCGGTCCGTATTTTTTATGCAATTCATAACCAATCCATGCTCCCATTTTCAGCATGTCGTTATCTGCCATGAGATAAGTTTCCGCAGTAAAGAAGCTGATAATTTTCGCTTGTATGCGCGCTGATTCAGGATCGTCCTCGCCGAGATAAACATGCCAAGCGGAAGGATCATTGAAATTGAAAAATGCTTCTGCCGATCCGGAAATATCAATGAGACTTCCACTCGTTTTCGGGTATTTATATGCCGCGGTGATGTTCATCAGGAAAGTTCCTGCTGCAACATCCAATATTGCCAATATGGTGAGTGGATAATCTTCTTCAACAGATAAAAATTTCGCTTTCCCCTGAATCATAATGATAGGGCCGGGAAGCAAAATGGCGAGTAGTGCTTTTACTTTTATTGTAAAACCATTATCAGCCAATGTCCCTACTGTTAATCCTGCTCCGAATGCAAGTGCTTTTTCCTGGTCAATCCAATTTGCACTGTCGGTCATATCGGGAAGACCTGTTCCGGAAGCTTCGGAAGAAAGTTTGCTTTGATCGAATGTCATATTGTATCCGAACAAACCACTGAGTCCGTAAATTCCTGCAACCGGCGGCACAAGCGGAATTCCTACAGGTAAAGATGCATCGATGAAAATGTAGAAGTAAGTATAATCTTCACTTGTTTTTTTCCCTGCAACAAACTGTGCGTTCAATCCAAGTCCGTTAAGCGGAGTAATAGAAACTTTTATTCCGCCTTTAAACCCTTTGTTATCTTCTTCATCAATAAATTGTGCAGAGCCATCGAACGTTAATACATTTTCAATTTCGAAAGACAATGCAACACCACTGATTTGCAATTTTATTTTTCCATCCGAACTCCATAAAATTTTAAGTCCGTCCACTCCACCTTTCAATGGCAAACCATTTACAATTTGAATTCCACCGGAAAAACCTATCCAGTTATAATCCGTTCCGTCAATAGTATCTTTTCCAAAGCCCAAACGCGTTATCTCCAATTTGAAACCATTAAAGTCAAAAGCTTGTTGATCCGGAATATCAATCCACCCACCATCAATGTGCACTTCGCCGTTGGAATAAATCGTAAGTGCTTTCACCTCGACAATGGGCCAGTCGAGATTGCCGAGCTTTGGTTTGAGGCTTCCACTGAGTGTGAGATAAAATAAATCATCTTCTTTTCCGAGTGAGAGTCCTGAAAGTGTAAAATCACACACTCCGTCTTTTTTGAGTGGATAAAGACCTGTACCTTCTGTTGTGGAATCAAATGCAACGGTGAAATCGCCGTCGTTGGTAATTGCGACAGTTACTTTTACAGGAGCGTCGAAGAATGGTACTTCAAGATAACCGATGATAGCACAAGAGAGTAAAGCGTTTTGTTTGAATTCAGCGTTGATGCTTTCTGTGCGGAACGCAAAACCTGCGAGTGTTTTATCAGTAGTGTCGAATGGTTTTATAGAGTCAACAGTCCAAGTGCCGGTTATTTTTCCGCAAAATCCACCAGGGCCAATGAATGTATCGGATAAAATAACTTCACCAGGAAGAATGTCCGAAAGTCCTTGAGGAAGAATTATATCCAGTTCATTAATGTAAATTCCACGCCAACTGTCTTCAATCGCTCCGCCAGATGAAATAAAATTGAGAGCTTCTTTCTGAGAAAGAATAAAGCTGATCGAATTTATTTCGACAATAATTCCTGTATTCCCAATTGTAAACGCGCTTACATCAAATTGAGGAACACCACCAGCAAGATCAAATTCAAAATTTCCAGAAGAATCAATACTTAACGAAGCTCCAATAATACTTATGGCAACAGGTTGATCAGGCTTTTTTTCAAAAGTCACATTTCCACTTTCATCTGTAGCTTTTTCAACGCTGATAAGCAGATCAGAATCGAAAAGCAGGCTTACAGAAAGCTCTTTGAGATTGAGATGTAATTCATCACGATAATAACCAAAATCGAAATTAATAATGGTGTTCCCATCTTCGCTTAAAAATTCTAATTGAAGTCCATCAATTCCCAATAAACTAACTGAAATAGTTTCCTGTAAGGCTAGTGTTCCATGAAAAACACAAAAATCAGTTGAATTAAATTGCATGGAATAGTCCAGCAATCCTATCTTATTTAAGAACTCAGGTTCATTGACAATATCAGACGGCCAATTATCAATAAAGTAGCTGATAGGAATAAAAGTGCTTTCAGAAGACATAAAAAATAAAGTTGATTAATAATTATTTTAGCCAATCGTTTAATGCCATTGCTTGTTTGTATGTTAATCGTGCTGATATCCCTGAAACGATTAAATTATTCATATCGGGTCCCATTATATTGCCAGGATAAAACTGGTCCAGATATTTTTCATTAACATTTTCCATCCCGAGGATATATTGAATACCCAAACCATCTATTTTAATATCAGCAATATTATATTGGAAATTTTCATGCTCCTCTGTGATATTAATTTGACTTAAACCATAAACTGTCATAGGATGCACAAAACGCAATACATCGCTGTTGGTAGATTCAAGATATGTAATGAATCCGGTTCCTTCCGGCCAATTGGTTCCATAAAACATCGCAAGCCGATGACAACCTTCATGAAACATTACTAAAGAAAGAAAATCGGCGTTTATGGTAATAGAGGGAATCCTGGTATCAGGTAATGAATTCAAAACAACAGTCCGGCCGCGGCTTCTATGCCAAAATGTTGTGAACCAATTCTGCATCTGTGTAGCCCCAACCAAAACCCCACCCAAGTCTGTGTAGCTGAGATTCCAGATAAAATAATAGTTTAGAGAAATATCCTGATCGTAATAATTGATTATAGCTAAAAAGTCCGAAGAAAGCATGGTAAGGCCAAGAGTAGACGAACCAAGATTCAAGGGATTACTTAATGATTGGTTAATAAATAAAACAGAATAAAGGTCTCCGTTGTTTATTATATGTACATAATCTTCTACAAGAAAAGTTTCCAGATCATCAGTAACTACCCCATCAATGATTTTCTCAACAGCCAATTCTGGTTGATTGTAATTTGTCGAATTGGTTTCAGAAACCAGAAATATATTTCCAAATCGTGATAACGTATTTGTCGCGTTACCGCTTCCTGAAAGATTAATATAATTAAGAGCGTCCTTTAAATATTTTCCATCACCTTGATTAATAATATTGAAACTCAAATCTGTCCCCATTACCGGATCGCCAGCCGGAGAAGTACCACCTGTTAAATCGTTTATTGAACCACTTTCAACAACATGTGATCTTATTTTTACAAACCTGGGTTCAAATACCTGAACCAGTAATTGTAAAATAATTGGCCCCGAACTATCGTTATATCTGATATTGATCATTAATGTATTTTGCGCACTGGTCTGACTCAAAACGTATAGATAAATAAAACTGTCTGTGGTGGTTGTCAATGCTCCTATAGTTGTTGTTCCTAATAAATAAGAGGAGTTATTCCCAATATTCAAATTTGTAGGAACCTCAAAGTATAATTGCACTTTGTCAGCATTGTAAATTGTAGTGCCTGAAATATACTCGTACGGATCAATTGATATTAAGTCTGGAAAAGCAATAAGATCATTCGCCGTTTGTTTGGCCCGCAAAAACATAGCGTTCGGATGATAGTCATAATCCACGTGATCCACATCAATACCATTATTATTGTACTTTGATCCACCTTGAGTATCAATAACCATTGAATCTACAAACCGTGCATTTACCAATAGTTTAGCCGCTGTCTGAATGTCGGATGTTTTGGTTTTATCACTAGCCTGGTTATAGGTTTTAATCAACATAGCAAGAGGATGTCCTGCAAGAAACCCATAACTATTGGTAGAGGCGGAATTTCGTTCAAAAGGTATTCTTTGACGATATGTAAAGAAAGCATCACTTTCATCTTCGGTTAGAGGTCTTTGAATTCCGGTAAAGGATAAATATAATTTGTAAATCATTGAATCATCCTCCTTTCCCATTGAGCATAGCGGTACACCGCCCCTTAAAATCAAAGTGGTTTCATCTTTAAGAAAGGATTCAAGCAGATCGTTTGCATAAGTAAGATCACTATCTGGTTTCGGAGTTGATACAGTGTTCTTGTACTGCTCATAATATCTCTTCATATGATCGGAATCCCGGGCAACTTCGCTTGAATCAACAAAAAAAGCCGCCAGACGATCAAAACTATCTTCATCAAAACCATAAAAATAAATCGTAGATGGAATTGCTAATGCTAATGGAGCATATTTTGTCCATGTTATCTTTATGTGCGGTAATGGTTCAATGATCAGTACCGGATAAATTGAATAATCAGGATCAGTTACATCTTCCATTCCCAAAATTCCATATGAATTAAGTTCGGCAGAAGAAGCTTTATGAAACGTAACCTTTGCATCACAAGGTAAATAAATTGTTTTATAATTTAGTTCATCTGCGCTCAAACCTGATTCATCTGTTACTTCAATAGATGAAGTTGAATCATCATGCCACGAAAGATCAAGGTTAATCTGATATTTTGAAGTTTGAGTGCTTGAATCGACCGCTATATTTTCTTTTGATACACTAAAACGATCGATAAGACCTTGGTAATATTTAATATTATCAGCAAGTAGTGATGCCGGTTTAATAACGGGCATACATTCTTGGCCTATATTGAAAAATGAAGACATATTTTTAGGAAGTTATTTCTATTGTTGACCAATCAAGTGACATGTTGCCTGAAACAGAACGTACTTTAGCACGATACGAATAATTTGTTCCCGAAATTATACTTCTATCAAGAGTTTTATTTTCAGAAATCCAATTAGCAGTATCGCTCCAGGAATTTTCACTGTCTGATTTCCTTTGAATAAGCACCGATGACATAATTGAAGTAGTGATCCACACCAGACGCACCACCTCACTCACATCCACCCCATCCGGCACATCATCTTCCGTTTCATAAATATTTCCATCCGCATCCACAAACACCCATCCGCTGTTTTCTTCATCCCACTCCGGCGCAGCAGGCGGCGTCAAATCATACGCCTGCCCCTGTTTCACCACCGACATTCGCGAGCGCAACTTCGAACCATCACCGGCAATATTCACAGCAATAATTCCATAATAATAAGGCGTTCGTGCAACAACAGTTTCGTCGGGATGGCTATAAGATGTTAATGATGAATCTGCATTTACAGAATAACTTTCTCCATCAGCCTGTAACAAATCCATTCTTCTCCAATCACCGGCAAGCGTTGCATCTTCTGTGCGATATAAAAGATATCCTTCAACATTTTGATTGGGCTGAATTGCCCATTGCAAAGTAATTTTATTTTCACCTCCAATAACTGCACTGATCATAGGAGCTTGTATAGGTTTCGCAACCGGGATCGCAACCGGCGGTGTGGAATCACTAAGCGCACTTACTAATCCATTTGTATCAATCACACTGATACGATAGAAATAACGATTGCTTCCTGTGCCGTCGAGTGTGTCATCTGCATACAACAATAATAATGAATCGGGTGTGTAAGTGCTGCTTTCTCCCGGAGCAGGAATATCAGTTACACGATCTTCATAATCGTTGTCGTCTTCGGTAATGGAATTGCTGTTGATTCGTGTAAACGCTTGTTCATTTTCTGTTTTGCCGGCAATGATTTGCCATTCCGCATTCGTGAGAGAATCGTAATCGCCTAATGAAGAATCATTTTCTTTTGCAACGTTATGCAATGTGCGATCGAGTGCGCGGTAAACATTATATTTTTTTGCATTGCCTTGTTTTTTCCAACGGAAATAAAAGGTGGATTTTCCGTGAACATCAGGAGCAGTAGCATTTAATTCATCGAGACCCGTATCATAAAGTGTGGCTGTAGATGGCGCTGTTCTGTATACTGCAACAATTGCCGACGGAGTTGACACTGCGCTTTCAGAATCTGAAGTATATGCACTCACCCCGATTTGTGCATAACGTGTTTTATCAATATCGCTTGCATTAATTGCAGGAGATGGAAAAGCGGGATTCTTGATAAATATTTCATAATTACCAATAGCACTGTATAATTTATTTGCTGAAACACTTGTGTCTGTCCATGCAGTAGCTTCCCTGAAATCGATGAAGGCGCTCTTTCGGGGAGTAACGCCGATCGCAAATCCTTTATCATTTTCAGGAACACCGGTGAGAGGCGCAACGGATTTCAAAACAGTGATTACCGGGGAAGATCCGCTTGTGTTTCTCAACACCAGGAATGAATAACCGTTTTGCTTCATCCAGCAAAGACGAAAAGCATCCGCAGCAACTGAAGCATTGTCGAGTGTTGATTTGAATTTATAAACATCATAGGAAGTGCTTCCAGAGAGTGAAGTGAATTCAGCCAGTTCATCAGCGGTAAGCGCTAATGAAGAAGCGCTGATTGTTCCGCCGGAAGGTTCACTTTCAATTGTTCCTTTGTAAACGTTCAGCCATCCTTGCTGAAAATGTACATGAAAGCCTTTTACATCAGGCGAAATGTTCAAAAGAGTTGCGGTCCATTTCCAATTAACGCGAATACCGCTCGCACCATTATTTTTCAGCCAGCGTTTTTCTTTGTCGGAAAGTGAAGCATCACTGAAAGTATCCGTTGATATATCGTAAGAAGTATAATCAAGGTATTTGGCTGCAACATCAACAGGTGGCGGCGGCGAAGGACTTTTCATTTTCAATATCACCGGATCAGAAAAGGCGCTTTTTCTTCCGAAAAGATCAACACCTTGCACGCTGTAACGATATTGTTTTTTCTTAAGATTTTTATCGATATAGAATTGCCGCTTTTCCGGCCACCCTGCCGGAGGTTTATTTACCGAATCAGGAGAGGAAGCAATGAAAACAGGTGAACCATCTGTGATCACGATCGCCGGATCACTTCCTGTGCGACGACGAATATTAAAAGCGATCGGTGCGATGGAAAGAAGAAGAGCTTCTTTTTTTTCATTTGCATTCCAACGTAATCCTGCAATATAATTTTTGCGCGAAACTGTTCCATTACTGTTATTCACCGAACCGCCTCGTAATTGTGTAGCAGTTAATTTCTGCGGAATTTGTAATGCCAGTTGTTTTTCCTTTTTAATTCCACAAATAATATATTGCTGTTCTCCTTCAGGAAATGGTTTTGCCGTATAACGGATTCGATAAATCATCACTTCTCCTCCCGAAATCCGGATGGTGCGGAGATCATTTGTTTTCAGGCAAATTATTCCTTCACGGCGATTCAGAATTTGCGTGTCAGATGGTGATGCATAACCATTGCGATACGCTTCGAAAACAACCTGGTCACTTCCTGTTTTGCGCACGAAGAGTTGTACTTCAGTGGTTTTTTCAGGTGCAACAATTGATGCAGATGCTCCGGAATAAACAAGCGCTTGTTCAGCGCGAAGAAATGAAGACGGGCTGCGTTTGATTACAGGATTTTTTAATCCGTCAAAAACAAATTTACCGTGACTGAATGTAGTGAACAAGGTCTGATCGGCTTCATAAGCATTAAAATCAATTGCACTATCAAGCCTCCTCATAAGATGTGCCGGCCATGTTGCTGTTATTTTATAATCATAATAATCAGCGGCTGTAACATGCCTGTCGAGCCAATAAAGTCCCAGCAAGCGTGCCATTGAAACATCAAACGATTGCATGAGCAGAGAATCGTACATACCAACTGATAATTTCGACTGATCTGCAGAAGGTGTATCCGGTGTGTAAAGATTCCATCCTACAGGAATTTTTGTTCCTTCAGTGAAAACAGTTTCAATCACCGGTTCCAATTTCTCAAACGATTGCGGCGAGAGTCCTTTTGGTAATTCTGTCTCTTGCATCCGGCAAAGCACAGTCGCCCAATCCATGTCTTTGAGTTTCGGAAAATTTTTCCTGACATACGAGGTTCCTTTTTGATAAACAGGAAGACCGCAACCGCAGTCATCGTTGATAAGTTCCCAAGGGTTTTTTCCTTTCTCACTGCAAATCCATGTACAAAGATTGAGCAGAAAAATACCTTCTCCAATAAACCGGATAGCCGTAGCACCTACACAATCGAAACTGAAATATTTTGATTTCGGAGCAGAAAGTCCGGCGCCGGAAATATGCAATGGTTTGAATATTTCTTTTTTACTATGAACTTCAACGAGGTAATCTGATTTGGATTCAAGACAACATTCAACTTCAATTCGTGAAACCGGTTTTGAAAATTCGATTACCATTTCTCCGTTCACCTGCGTTCCCTTGCAGGCATCGCCCTTTACCGGTTTTGTAGCGAGCGTTGTGACTTTAAATATAAACTCCGGCTCTTTGGAAGCGATATATGAGTAAGGAAGTTTTTTTATTTGTCCCGAAAGCTGCTCAAGTGGAAAACAAAAATGTTTGGAGACATCGCTTTTTCTTCTGTACAATTGGAAACAAGGAGGAAAGCCTAATTCACTGTTAAATCCCCATCTCAAATGAATACCCGGTTCGATTCCATCTGTTCCATCGGTGCCATGAGCAATTAGTTTCAGCATTTAGGATTATTGATTAATTTTAACCACTCGAAAGGTAATAAAAAAGAAATTAAAAAGCTCTAAATTAAATGTTCGTCGTCAAACCAATTTGCAATTTCACCGTAAATGAATTTATAAAATGTTTATTTCTTCTTTTCCCTTTTCTGAGTAAATACTCTTTAATTTAGAAAGTGCTCTAGAAATGCCTTCTTTTGAATCTAAACAAACTGTTGTTGATGCGTATAATGGCTAAGCAGTTGAAGGTGTATGGTTAAGTAACGGCTTTGCTTCAAAGTAGCAGATATGATTAGATTTTTCAAAAGGAATCCTAATCGGATGATGGAAAGGTTTATTTTTTGCAGGAGGGTTGTAAAATAGCCTGTTATCTACGCAATTATGATATGCCATTCCTCCGCTGATACCAGCAGGTGGGGGTAGAAGTATGACGTGCTATCAAAGTACCATTGACAAAATATTCTACTAAATTATTACTGTACATTATCTCATATTCATTCGCGGCATAAAAATCCACACTATGATATATTAGTCCAATTAAAATAAAAAAATAGTTATTCACAATATTGAACTAATTTATAACAAGTAATGGTATTAGCCTTCAAAAACTGCTACACAATCAATGATTTTAGATGAGTTTTAGGTTAGTTGAAAAAATGGGTTTCACGAAACGGAATTTTCAAACCACAGATTTTTATTCAGAAAAAGCGGAAAATTTATTTATATTCGCGCAGGAATTTCGAAAAGATTAGGATTGGATGACGGATGATAATTGATTTGTAACTTACAATGTTTGCTGAATTCGGCAATAGCTTTAAAATCAGCAAAAAAGTTCGATAAATTGAAGTGTTCGGGTACTAAAGGGGACTTTTCAAAAATAAATTGAGAAGTCTCCTTTTTGTTTCATCTAAAACCCTTTATAGGGCCGAAGGTGATTTGCATTGTTTATGATTTAATAATGTTTTTTTTCTTAGGAAAGAAAAAGAATTTATTGCATATTTAAATTAATTGTAAAAACGCGATTTAACAGAAAATAAAATTGTAAAAATACGTTTCAGTTTGAAAGAACAACTCATAAAAAACCAATCCACATCCGAACATTCTGAATCTAATTACGATTCTATCATTATTGGATCGGGGGCAGGCGGCTTGGCGGCGGCTGTTTGTTTAGCTAAAGCCGGACAAAAAGTGTTGGTTTTAGAACAGCACTATGTTCCCGGCGGATGGAGCCACAGTTTTCATTTAAACGGGCAGCGATTTAGTCCGGGCGTGCATTATATTGGATTGATGGATGAAAAAGAATCCACCAACGATCTTTACAAAGCATTAGGAGTTGCGAACGATCTTGTTTTTTTTAGGATGAATAAAAATGCTTATGAGCATTGCTATTTTGGAGATAAAAAATTTGACATTCCAGCGGGTATGCAAAATCTTTATGAATCGCTTGCCAAACAATTTCCTCACGAACGAAAAAATCTAAGAAAATACCTCCATATGGTACATAAGGTAAGTAGCGAAATTCTTTTACTTCCTTCAATGGTTTCATTATTGGATTATTTTACAATTCCATATCGTACCCGCCACGTATTAAGGTACGGTTGGTTTAGCCTTAAAAGAGTGGTTGATTGGTATATTAAAGATCCTGTTTTAAGAGGAGTGTTGAATTTTCAGTGTGGCGATCATGGACTGTCTCCTTCCAAAGCAAGTTTTCCGGTGCAATGTTTATTAATGAATCATTATTCTAATGGCGGGTTTTATCCATTGGGCGGCGGAGCAGGTATTGTAAAGGCTATGACAAACGCGCTTAAAAAACAGGGAGGAGAATTACATGTAAAACAAAAAGTAAAACGAATTTTAATTGAAAACAAACAAGCCTACGGTGTTGAACTTTCTGATGGAAAAAAAATATTTTCACAAAATGTAATTTCAAATGCCGATCCAAACACTACTTATTTAAAATTAGTTGGGAAAGAAAATTTAAGTTCCAAATTATTGAAAAAATTATCCGATACAAAATATTCAACCACAACGTTAATTTTATTTCTTACGCTGGATATGGACGTAAAAAAAGCGGGTATCGATTCAGGTAATATCTGGTGGTTGAGAAATGAGAATATTGATGAGCTTTATGATGAATTAGCAAAAGAAGATCTTTTAAAAGGAGAAGAATTTCCGGTAATATTTGGAAGCTGTCCCACTCTTAAAGACCCGAGTTCGTTTAATGGAAGGTATTATAATATTGAAGTGGTAACTTTTATTTCTTACGATAGTTTTAAAGAATTTGAAAATGAAGATTATCATTCAGAGAAATACGATGGGATGAAAAAGATTCTTATTAATAAATTTTTAAATAATGTTGAGAAAATTATTCCCGGCGCAAAACAACACATTGTTCAGGCAGAATTAGGCACTCCAAAAACGAATCAATATTTTATTAATTCAACTAATGGAAATGTTTATGGAACGGAAAAAAAACTGAGCCAAATTGGTCCGTTTTCTTTTAAATTTAAATCAGAAATAAAAAATTTATACTTGTGCGGAGCAAGCACCACTTCTCATGGCGTTGCAGGCGCTACTTCTTCGGGAGTTGAAGCAGCGGCCATAATTTTGAACGTTCCTTTAAAAGAGTTAATGAAATCTAACGCCGATCAAAAAATAAGAATATACGATGCCGAAGATGAAGCCACCTGGCCATTAGAGGTGCTTCAAAAAATGGAAGACCGTAAAAGAAGATTCAAAGAAACAAGTTTGCCTGAACACGAAAAAATTGGCAGCCATCACCATTAGCTTTTAAAAACCGGTTTAAACTAATGTACTCCTCTAATTACAGAAATGGATTATGAAAAAAATTCAAATTTCACATTATATCAGAAAAAAATAAAGCAAAAGGCCGGGCAATCTGCGCAAAAAATGTGTTGTCATTCAAAAAAAAATAGCACCTTTAGCCGCAAATATAAAATATAATGGATATCCTCAAATCACTTAGCAGAAAATCGGATTACTCAAAAACGCAATTACAATTTATTATTGCCGCTTGGGTATTGAGCAGCATTGGTGAAAAAAAGAAACCAATATCATTAAAAGACGGCGATGTATTGGAAGAAGATTATGATAAACAATCTATTTATTCGTTACTCTATTCAATCTATCGTTCAATGGGTGAGGTGCAAGACGAGCACGGTACAAAATATGAATGGACTTTTAATACTTGGGGTTATAGCTGGCCCGCTTCTTGGGGTGCCGACCCAATTGCATCTAATGATCCTCAGCGATTCGGAAAACATGCTTACACGGGTTTGTACCAATTTCCGGCAGTAAAAGAATATGTTAGTAAGCAAAATAATAAAGTAAATATTGTTGAGATGGGTTGCGGTACAGGTGGCGGTGCTCATTTGGTTTGTAAAGATGTGTTACCACAATGCACATACGAAGCGGTAGATATGCAGCAAGCCGCAATTCAAACCTGCAAACGAAAATTTGTTCCTGTACTTAACGGCCGTTTAGTGGCCACTTGGGCCGACGCTACTCAATTAACTATTAAAGAAGGTTCTGCCGATTTTGTGGCCGTGTGCGAAACGCACGTTACAGAAATGCCGGGCATAGTTACCGATGAAGATAAATTATTTTTTAAAACGGCGCACCGATTAATGAAGCAAGGAGGATATTTAGTTTGGGGAAATGCTATTCCTGATAGTACATGGAAACCGTGTTTCGATTATCTGGAAACAATTGGTATGAAACAAATTGAAGTACGCGATGTAACCAAAGAAGCTGTAATAGCTCGTGACCAGGATGAAGCGCGTGTTAAAGTTTATGTTGAGCATTGCCTTAAACAATTTTGGGGATTTCGCATTCCGGGGCTTGGTAAGAAAAAACGTTTGGAAGCAGAATTGGCTTTAAAAAATTTCTATCGCGATCCAGGTACCAACCTCTATGAAAATATGAAAAATGGTACCGATTCTTATAAAGTTGTTCTTTTCCAAAAAGTAGCTTAATTCCGAATCGCAAGAAAAATTGATTATTAATAATTTTCTCTCAAAACTATTTTTTCAATCATTCATAACGGTCACCTACTTGTACCTTATCGAGTAATCAGTTACAATTTTATAATTTAATTGTTCGGTAAAAGGCAAATACGCTAACCATTAGCTAAATAATTTTTTGCCCTGTGCCAACCTCTTATTATTAAGTCAAGTATCTGGTAAACAACTAAATATTTTTACTAATATTACAGGGTTTAAACCCTATTATAAAATATAATTTAATAAATTTGTTAAGGTGCCTTATGAGTTTAGTTGATGAGATAAAAAATGCGATTCGTGATGTGCCCGATTTTCCGAAACCCGGAATTATGTTTAAAGACATAACTCCTATTTTCGAAAATCAATATTTGTGTAACAAAATTGTAGATGGTTTTATTAAAGCATTGCCAAATAACATCGATGCAATTGTGGGGATTGAAAGCAGAGGTTTTTTGTTTGGAATTTTAATCGCCAATAAATTAAATCTGCCGTTTGTGTTAGTGCGTAAGTCGGGCAAGCTGCCTTACAAAACCATTAGTCAGGAGTATAGTTTAGAATATGGCAATGCAAAAATTGAAATGCATATTGATAGCTTAAAAAAAAACTGGAATGTGGTAATACACGATGATTTATTAGCTACCGGCGGAACAGCAGAAGCGGCCGCTCAATTAGTAAAACAACAAAATGCTAATGTAAAAGCTTTTACTTTTTTAGTAGAATTGGAATTTTTAAAAGGAAAAGAAAAATTAATTAAACACTCAAATAATATAATATGTCTAGCACAGTATTAGAAAGTAATGTAGGAATGAGTTTTCAACTCAACGAAAATCAGCAAATGATTGCCGATATGATTCGTAAATTCGGTAAAGAACATATTTATCCGAAATATATGGAGTGGGACGAGAGTCAGATTTTTCCGGTGGAAGTTTTTAAAAAATTGGGCGAGCTGGGTTTAATGGGCGTTTTAGTTCCCACCGAATACGGAGGCTCAGGATTATCTTACACCGAATATGTTACCACTATAATTGAAATTTCAAAAATTTGCGGCTCTATTGGTTTATCATTGGCAGCCCATAATTCATTATGTACCGGACACATTTTAGCATTCGGAAACGATGAACAGAAACAAAAATATTTACCAAAATTGGCAACGGCCGAATGGATTGGCGCCTGGGGATTAACCGAAACAGGTACCGGTTCCGATGCCGGTGGAATGGCAACCACTGCAAAAAAAGAGGGAGATTATTTTATTATTAACGGCAGTAAAAATTTTATTACGCACGCTATCAGCGGAAATGTAGCAGTTGTTATTGTGCGTACAGGTGAGAAAGGCGATAGTCATGGTATGACCGCTTTTATTATTGAAAAAGGAACTCCGGGATTTAAATCCGGAAAAAAAGAAAATAAATTAGGCATGCGCGCCAGCGAAACTGCCGAATTAATTTTCGAAAATTGTAAAGTTCATAAAAATCAGATGTTGGGAAAAGAAGGTGATGGATTTGTTCAAGCTATGAAAGTGTTAGATGGCGGCAGAATTTCTATTGCAGCATTAAGTTGCGGCATTGCACGCGGTGCTTATGAGTGCGCTTTAAAATATAGTAAGGAACGTCATCAATTTGGAAAACCAATTTCTGCTTTTCAGGCAATCAGTTTTAAATTAGCCGATATGGCCACCGAATTAGAAGCCGCAGAACTTTTAACTTTTAAAGCAGCCGACTTAAAAAATCGCGGACAAAAAATGACAAAAGAAGGCGCCTTCGCAAAATATTATGCTTCCGAAGTTTCGTGCAGAGTGAGTAATGATGCGGTTCAGATTTTTGGCGGTTACGGTTATACAAAAGATTTTCCCGCCGAAAAATATTATCGCGATTGTAAATTATGTACCATTGGCGAGGGAACCAGCGAAATTCAAAAAATGGTAATCGCGCGCGAACTTCTGAAATAAAATTTGTTGTGTATTTTTAAATTTATTAAAAGCTAAGGATAATTTGTCTTTAGCTTTTTGTTTTAAACTCATTAAACTTAAACTTAATTAATATCTTTGATACACATTAAAAATCAATTTGAAAATAAAACAAAACATACCCAATGCCATTACCTGCTGCAATTTATTGTGCGGCTGTTTTGCAATTGTTAAGGCTTTAGAAGGCAATTTAGTGATGGCGGCTTATTTGGTTGGAATTGCCGCGGTGCTTGATTTTTTAGATGGCTTTGCAGCGCGACTTCTAAATGTAAATTCTCCAATAGGAAAAGATTTAGATAGCTTGGCGGACATGGTTACTTTTGGAATTGTGCCGGGAATGGTAATTTATCAATTAATAGTTATTTCAAATAATTTAGTGATTGATGGTCCCGCCATTCAAGGCTGGTCAGTTTATCCTACTTTTTCTAATCCGGAAAACTCAGGAACTTATTTATTAAAATACTTTGCGTTTATTATTCCTGTTTTTTCTGCTATTCGGCTGGCAAAATTTAATAACGACAAAAAACAATCCGATTCTTTTATTGGTTTGCCAACTCCTGCCAATGCAATTTTAGTTTGTTCTTTTCCTTTGATATTATATGTTTCTAACGATGATACTTACATGATTTATACAGCCTGTTTAGTAAATCCTTATTTTTTGGCGGCTACTTCAATAATTATGTCCTTACTTCTGGTTTCCAATATCCCACTTTTTGCACTTAAATTCAATACTTTTGGCTGGGCAGGTAACCGGATTCGCTATATTTTTCTTGCTCTTTCGGCCTTGATGCTTGTTTTTCTTCAATTCGTGGGCATTCCTTTAATAGTTATGCTTTATATCCTTATTTCACTCCTAAACAATCTTACAAAAAAGACTGAAAATTCAGTTACCAATTAATAACGAATTATTATCTTAGCACCTCAAATTTTAAGAATGGCAAAATTTATTGCAGATATTGATGTGATGCCTTTAAAAGCATTGTTAGACCCGCAAGGTAAAGCAGTGACCGGCTCAATGAAAAATTTAGGTTTACCCGAAATACAAAATGTTAGAATTGGCAAACATATTACTTTAGAAATTGAAGCCTCCAATAAAGAAGCTGCTCAATTAAAAGTAAACGAAGCCTGTAAAAAATTATTATGTAACCAAATTATGGAAGGCTACGAATTTAAATTAACCGAAACAAAATAAAATAAAACTTACTAAACATAACTCACTAATTCACCAACTCACCAACTCAAAACTAAAACAATGGGATATCTTTTTACCTCCGAATCTGTATCTGAAGGGCACCCTGATAAAGTTGCCGATCAAATTTCTGATGCTCTAATTGATAATTTTTTAGCCGTTGATGCGCAAAGCAAAGTAGCCTGCGAAACTTTGGTTACAACCGGACAAGTTGTTTTAGCCGGCGAAGTAAAATCAACAGCGTATCTCGATGTACAGGAAATTACACGCGAAGTAATTCGTAAAATCGGTTACACAAAAGCCGAATATATGTTTGAAGCCAATTCGTGCGGCATTTTATCCGCCATTCATGAACAATCTTCCGATATTAATCAAGGCGTTGATAAAAAGAAAAAAGAAGAACAAGGTGCCGGCGACCAGGGAATGATGTTTGGATACGCGACTAACGAAACTGATAATTACATGCCGCTGCCTTTAGATTTAGCTCACCGTTTGTTGTTAGAGTTAGCTGCCATTCGTAAAGAAGGCAAGCAGATGAAATATTTACGTCCGGATGCAAAATCGCAAGTAACCATTGAATACAACGATAAAAATGTACCGGTGCGAATCGATACGATTGTAATTTCTACTCAACACGATGATTTTACCAATGGAAATCAAACAAAAATGCAGGAACAAATTACAAAAGATGTTATTGCTATTTTAATTCCAAGAGTAAAAAAACATTTGAAAACTTCCCTCCACAAATTATTTAATAATAAAATTACTTACCATATTAATCCTACCGGAAATTTTGTAATTGGTGGTCCGCATGGTGATACCGGTTTAACCGGAAGAAAAATTATTGTAGATACATACGGCGGCAAGGGCGCACACGGCGGCGGAGCATTTTCAGGAAAAGATCCGAGTAAAGTAGATCGTTCGGCGGCATATGCAACGCGGCACATCGCAAAAAATTTGGTGGCAGCCGGTGTTTGTAATGAAATTTTAGTTCAGGTATCTTATGCCATTGGTGTTGCAAAACCTTGTGGTTTATATGTAAATACAAATGGTACTTCAAAAGTAAAAATGAGCGATGGAAAAATTGCTCAAATTATTGAAGAAGTTTTTGATATGCGTCCGTATTTTATCGAGCAGCGTTTAAAATTACGTAACCCTATGTATAGCGAAACAGCAGCGTACGGACATATGGGCCGAAAAAACGAAACCGTAACAAAAACATTTAAAATTCAGGGCGGAAAAACTATTTCTAAAAAAGTGGAATTATTTACCTGGGAAAAATTAGATTATGTAGCAAAAGTAAAAGCGGCATTTAAATTAAAATAATTTTCAATTACCGTTTCAAAAAATTATTACCTAAAATTGTTTTAATTATTTCATCTTTATTGTTTCTG